>JAWCKO010000029.1:0-949 GCA_038851915.1 Bathyarchaeia archaeon | reverse complement strand
ATAGCGATGCTGAGCAGTATGATTGATGTAAGGCTAAGCCTCTCCATAGATGTGCTTCTTGATGGAGATGCATTAATTAAAGGGTTTAGAGGTTTATAGTATTTGATTCTCAGCCTGATGTTTTTTACAAGGGATTTAATGGTGATTGTGGGGAGCCAAGCGTAGAGCGTCGCAAGGAGGAGCAGAGGGTATACTGGAGCATAAACGTGGAATAGTCCTGTGTCGATGTATGGGAGAGGATCGTATGCTGTAAGCGTTTGTTCGTTTGGATTATACATGTACGTTATCCAGTAGAAGAGCGGGAGGATGTTGATCACAATTAAGGTCGCTATGGAGTATGTGGAAAGACCGACCAGCGATATAGTGTTAAGTCCATTGGTCGCATAGTATGCAATCAGTATGATTGAAACCACTATAAGCGGTAAGATGCCTAGCAGGTCCCCGTCTGTTAATCGAATATCGTAAATTCTAAGCCAAGTAACCCCCCTGTGGAGGATCACATAATATGGCTGGAATAAATCCAGCATGTAGAAGTACATCAATATAACCGTTAAGGCTGCTAATAGGTTGAGAGTTTCTGCGAATAACCTCTTTTTCATGTTAACATCTTCTCTTGACTAGCAAATAAAACAGCTAGATTTTTATTTTCATATCTGACGATGTTCAACGGTGCGTATAGAATACCTCGTATTAGCTTTAACTTCAACATACCATGAAGCTCTATATCATAATTGAATTTTCTCCTCCATATCGGAGTGTTGATTAATTTAACTTGGAAACCTGCCGATTCAAGCTTTTCAACGATTAAATCAACATCACCATATTGAGGGTGGACTTCACAGACGAACGTCCTAATCTGTTTAAGAGTTTTCAAGTCTACACCGTTGAAAACCTCGAATTCTGCTCCTTCAATATCCATCTTGAATAAGTCTATAGCACCTTGAGATTC
>JAWCKO010000028.1:5784-11527 GCA_038851915.1 Bathyarchaeia archaeon | reverse complement strand
TCTACCGATGTTGTGTATAGTAAAAGGTCTATCAGGTCTCTAAACCCTATGGATTTAAGCTGTAAAGCTTTTACATACGATTGATACGTTGGACTCGCTTGCCGAAAATTCTCAATTATAGATCGAAGCCCCATTTTTACTGTTTCAACTTCATACCATGTCCTGCTCAACTTACCCATTATCTCGAGAATATTGAAATGCGTATAGTATAATTCAACGGCGTTAGTCCTATAAAGTTTCTCTAGGACTTTTAAAGTCTTCTCAACATCTTTAACGGCTATACCGACGATTGGGAGGAGATACGTTGAATCAAGAAGTATCTTCTCCACCAAAAATCTCCTCCTGCATTTTTTCTGATTCTTCCTCAAACTCTTCAAACGTAGTTGAGCTGAATTTTGACCCTTTAAGCGCTAGCCAAAATGGATCAGGAATAACTTCAGCTAGAAGTTTATTTCCATCAACTCTCATCTTAAGACGTGCCCCCTCACGAATGCTTAAAGCTTCAGCTATAGACTTGGGAATATAGAGCGTATTCTTCTTGCTAACTCTAACTTCAACCTCAGACATCTCTCAAAACCCAGATATTCGATTATAGCTCAGATATTTAAGCTTATCTGAGAAAACAAGGATTTCTCAGTAAGACATCATTGAAAAATCTTAAGGTCAGACAATTCGATTTCTTGCTTATCAACTGTTTGAACGCAGAGTCCCCGACAGCACATATATGGGCGATATAGTAACCATATACATTCTTAACCTATTTGTAGTTACTTATTATGGTTTTTATCCCATAGCATCCGTGCCTGCCATGAATACTAATATTTATCCTAAGATCACCTTCACTATTCATATTCTACCAATTTTGATGAGCTCCTGTAAAGCTGTATGACCTGACTTTTTCTCCAATAGACATAACGTTCACAGAGAATCCAAAGAAGGATGGAGTTGATGGTACTACCTATAGGAATCGCTCTATTTCATCAAGTATGTTTGAGCCGTCTGCGAAAACGCTTGCTATAGTCCGTTTAATTGGGTAGGTGATACCAACCCCAACACTGGAATTATGAATACCAATATGGTCGTTTTTAAATGCTACTTCCCTCGCTTTTCTGGAGTTACTTGTTCTCCTTAAGCCAAAAATTTACTATATAAGAAACGTTCAATATTAAGCTTAGATTAACTCAGTAAATGTACGCCAATTTTTTATAAGCATCTTGCAATTCTATTAGTTTTGGAGAAGAGGAGTTTGGTTGAAGTTTTAGTCCTCTACTATTCTAGAACTGGTAGAACTGAAACCCTTGCAAAAGCCGTTGCTGAAGGAGCTAATCGCATTGAAGGAGTGGCGATTAAGATAGTGTATGTTGAAGATGCTAAAATTGAAGACCTCATTTCTTGTGATGCTGTAGCATTCGGTTCTCCAAACTACTTCGGCTATATGAGCGGTTTAATGAAGGACTTCTTCGATAGAGCTTGGAGTGTTAGAGATAAAATCTACGGTAAGCCAGCAGTGGCATTTACATCTGGAGGCGGACCAAGCAATTCCGCCCTCTTAAGTATAGAGAGAATGTTCGACGCCTTTAGAATGGTGAAAGTCTGCGATGGAGTAGTTTCAAGTGGATCCCCAACCGCAAGAGACTTAGAGGCATGTAGAAAGCTCGGAGAAACATTAGCTAAGGCAGCGATAAAAGGGTCTAAACCTTAAAAGTTAACTTAACACCACCATTCTTTTTTTAAAAAAAAGAAGGTACTCGCTTTAAGCTGAATCTATGTTCCCGCCTACTCATTGTCAAGCTGTTTGCATTTCAACGGTTACAAGGTCGAATATGGTGATGATAGTGAGGGAAGATGAATGCCGCTATGAAACCGAATATCCCCCAGTCTATACTGTTAAGAATTCTCTTTCGATTATGCCACAGTATATTTGGTTTTATCCCTATTCATCTGGTAATCGCTTGCGACAATAAACTGAAGACAACTGTTAGTACAACTTCCCTTTTGATTTATATTTAAGAGAGGATTATTTTAGATTTCACTGTTTCTAACATTGTATACTTCCGCAGTTAAACCATACTTCACTTTCTTCTCAATAGCACCATGTTTATATTGAGGTTTTCGTCGTAAACCATTTCCAGCGGTTGATCTAAATACCATTCATCTACGCCGCCTTTCCACCATCCCATAAATTCAAACCTTTTATTCATTTTGACGAGCAGCTTAAACTCCTGTGGGAAGACTAGTTTAAGCTCTTCTTCTTGAGTTAACGTTCTTTTCTTACCTCTATCGTCGACTTCAAGTATAATCTTCTCTATGATTGTTTGGTTGACCACGTTTTTCACGGCTATTTCATAGGTTGCTTCGACTTTTACACCATTTTTCTCCACTCTCCAGGTTTGCCTTTGAACCTTCGTCCAATCCACCTTCCAGTCTACCCCAAAATTCTGTATGAAGTATAAGCCTCCACTATTCAACGAATTCGCGACAGAATTCAAATGCTTCAACAAGTCTTCATTGGATTTGAAGCTGAAAGAACCCATCATTATAAAGGCGAAGTCGGCTTTCCTCCTCAACCTGAAACTAGTCATGTCGGCTTGAACAGTTTCAATCCTTAAACCCTCCTCTCTAGCCTTACTCTGAAGGTATTGAAGCATCCTCCTGCTTTTATCAAGACCCACAGCCTCATAACCCCTTAGAGCGATTTCCCTCAACTGTAAACTAGGTCCACAGGCAATATCCAGAAATCTTCCAACTTTTATCCTACTGAATCTCCCAATAATATCTTCAAAATAATCAACCTGCTTCTTCGGGTTGAAGAAGCTGAAGGCCACTTCATAATAAAGAGGGTTGTCGTAAACCTTCATTCTCACATACTCCAATAACGGTTGAACCATATTTTAAAGTAACATACGCCAATTTCCCATTATAGCATCCGCCAATTTCTTCTCCACATCTATAAGCTCTTCGCTATCGAAGCCCTGTTTCCACACCCGTCTATGCAATTCATCGCTTATCGTAAGCATAGCTGCACACACCACCCGCCTATACTTTGAAACGGCAAATAGTGCCGAACACTCCATGTCAACTGCAAGCACTCCAACATCTGCATACGTTAAGACTTTTTGACGCGTCTCTCTTAATGGTGCATCGGTAGTCCAAACGCCACCCTCCTCATACGTAAAACCCGTTTTATCAAGTAGATGCTTCAACCTATTGAGGAGTTTCTGTGAAGGTTTAGCTGATACACCATAAGGTAGATAATGATAGCTAGTCCCCTCCTCTCTTACCGCAAACGTTGGGACAAGTATATCTCCAATTCTCACCTTTGGATGTATAGCCCCAGCCTCGCCGAATATGACAAGCCTTTTAACTCCGCTGATTATCAATGCTTCGGCAAGTAGAACGCTGGCGGGAGCGCCAAAATATGAATGGAAGACACCGAGCCCATCTTTAATGGTGAAAAAACTCCGTGCACCAAGAACATCATGCTTCTCAATAGTGACGTCTCCAGCGGCCGTTCTCATCCATTCATAAACCCGTTTGATGAAAATGATTATCCCAAGATTTAGAAAACCCAGTTCCTTTATCGCAAAGTGTTTAGGATTTATGAGAGACCTTTCCCTAGAATACCACTGCAAACTTATCCGCCTCCTTTAAAAATATTTCCAGCACACAACCTATAACTCTTAATGAAAAGACAGTTGAATCGCAATCTAAGATGGGGGATTATCTTTCAACAATAAGACTTAACAAGTGTTTATCGGATAAGTAAACATTTAATCTTGTCATGTTTACAATAATTTGACATATTCAATGAGATAATGAGATTCTGAGTAAAATTTTAATCTGGCTTATTTGAAGAAGATTTTAGAGGATTTTGAAGAAATCTAAGCTAATTTTCCTCATAGCTGTAATTGCTGTTGTCGCAATTACTTTGGGCCTTAGCATACTGCTTACACCGAGAAAACAATACTTAAATTTCGTGGAATTATCGGATGGTAAAACCCTTGCAAGCGACGGAGGAGGATATTACATGGATGATGCAGATGGAGTTGGTATAGATTTCTCAGACGTCTTAGGATTCATAACCATCGATTTAAATCAAAGCAGCAGATCTATCTACGTAGATTTTGAGAAGGCATCTTGGAAGGACTTAGACTTTAACGATATCCAGCCTATGCTTAAGTCGGACAATTACAGAGCGATTATATCGATCGCCGTATTCGAACTGTCGTCCTCAGGTGAGGTTATCACTATACGTTTAACGGATGCCCGCCCAGGCTATTACTATAGCGATTTCGTAATATTGATGGAACTATGTGATTTGAACAGCGGTACAGTAGTGGGTGTTATGACTAGGGGTTTAGTGCCATATAGAATTGTGTCAGGCGTGATAGAACGGAACGTGATGGTTCCTCCGCCTGAACTATACAATATGGGTCCTATGGATCTTAAGAGAGAAGGTGAAACTACATGGGTGCTCGAAGGAAATGCATGGTTTGAACTACGGATACCGTTTGCTAAATACTACGTTAAACTAAGCCTTAAAATGACAATACATCATGAAAAAGTGTAGTGGAAAAGATAGGATAACTAAGTTAAATTGTCTGACGACTCCTTTGATGAACTTGAGTTTAACATTAGATAATTTACGTATCATTTAAAGCTGGAAATTCCGTTATCCGCAGATGGGTGCAACCATATGGAATTAGCTTAAGGTCTACTGGCTCTCCTTCTACATGTATAGGGCTTTCTGGGATTTCTCCGGCGGAGCCGTTCTCCAACTTCCAAGAATCTACTCTTACACCTTTAACTGTAACAGAGATTGGAGCCTCGTGAGGTGAAAATGGATATTTCCCTATTGGGTGTTCAATAAACTTCAGTTCTTTCAGCTTTTCTTCATTCAAGTCTAATGCGTAATTCCACGGCGTTGTAGGATATACCTCCCAGTCTGCAACTGGAAAAACAGTTTCATAGCTTTTTATGCGCTTCCACTCTTCTCCAATTTTCAACGCGTAAACTATTGGACCACGTTCTAAGGCTACAGCATTATGATAACGGCGGGAAATTTTAGGCTTCATTTGAAACTTAAGCCTTATTTTTGAAGAACCATTCCAAGTTCTATGTAGTTTAAAGAATGTTCCAGCTTTAGGAGACCCTAATGGTTCTCCATCGATTTCTAGGATTGTATCTTCAGACCAAGATGGGATACGTAGATAGAGTGGAAATTGAACAGTTTTCTCGACGTACACGTTAATCTTAACTTCTTCCCTGAAGGGATACTCCGTATCAACCTCTATTTTAACTGGTACGTCTTTAACCTTGACGTTAACTGTACAAGGTGCGTAGGCAACGGCTGCTAATCCACCGTCCATCGTACGCATCCACAGGTGCATAGCAAATTTAGGCCATCCCTGGCTGAAGTTAACTGTACAACATCCATAGTTTGGCTCTAAGCCGTAGATGTTGGCATCGGGGCCATTTGTTGTCCAAAGTCTACCCTCCCTGATGCTACATTCAACTTGATTTACCTGTTGATCGTACTGATGCGCCCACATATCTGGTGAAAAAGCTGCGGGGAGAGCGTTGAAAGCTATCTTCTCTAAACGGTCTCCAAACAAAGGGTCTCCCAAGATGGATAGTAGGACTTCAAGCGAGTACATGAATTCAACTATTGCGCATAATTCCGTGCCTTGCGAGGGGTTTCTGCCAGCTAAACACTCATCACCTGTTACAACGCCGGTCACAG
>JAWCKO010000028.1:0-5774 GCA_038851915.1 Bathyarchaeia archaeon | reverse complement strand
CGTCTAGTTTTTCCATAATCTCGTATACCATTTTTCGATCTTTTTCATCACCCGTTAAACGCCACCATAGTGCTGGGGCTTTAATAGCCATAGCGTTGTTGACGACATGCGACATGAAGCTCCATCTACCCTTAGGGGTTGGATTTACAGTAGGGCAACGCTCGAAGAAGCTTTCCCAGTTGAAGCCTTGGGCTTGAAGTTTAACCGCAAGATCTAGTAGCCATTTTCCTCCAGTCTGTTCATACAGCCAGTATACGCCTATCAATGCTTCAAACCAGCGGAATTTAGCCCAATTGAAAAGCGGATACCTCTCAATATGTCTATCTAGCCAGCGAAGGCATTTCTCTACGACTTTTAGAACCCGTTCATCACCAGTAACTTCATGATACTGGATAAGAGGTTTTAAAACTAAGAAAATAGCCCAGAGATCATATCTGGCTTGATCTTTACTCGGTGCAATCCACCCGGCATCATCTTGCCGAACGATTATTTTATCTATGTAGTTTACGGCTTTAGCTTTCAACTTTGGATCGTCCAGTAGGAATGCTAGGGGGACTAAACCATCCAGCCAGTAAGGTGTACGCTCCCAATTATCGCAACCACCACCAAACCAAGCACTTTCTTTAATATCAGGCCAGAATTCATCTAAGTGGCCACTCAGCCCATCTGCCTGAATCCGAAGTTGATTCAATAACCAACCCCTTGGCTGAATTGAGCCCAATGGCAAAGGTTCTAGAGCCTTCTCCTTAAGCGGAGAGTTGAATCGGCTTGTCTCGGTGTGTTCACTTTTACAGGAAGCTTTCCCACCAATGTTGCCCATCCTAACCAGTTTTACAACTCTATACGTATATGCTTTTACGTTTTAATTTTTCTCAGCATCTTATGGATTAAACGGAAGATTAAACCGTAAAACAGAAAAAGAATACTCTCAAGAGAAAGTTTATGTGTGATATGTAGATATGAACCTGCAAGAATTATTAAGTCTATACCCGTCGCAAGTCGAAGTTGAAGCCTATTGGAGAGAAGCCATTTTAGAGGTCCCCGAATCCGTTGAACCTGAAGAAGTGGTTGATCGAACGCAACGGGTTTATCCCAATGCTTGTGACTACCATATTGGCGGAGGCGTTTGGCTTAAATTTAGAGGTTTAGATGGAAAACCTTTCTGGTGTCTATGGCAGAAGTGCCCAAGGCCGGGTGTCCGTAAGGCTTTAATACACCTACCCGGCTATGGGACTGAAGTGTCGACGCATCCAATTCTTGTACATAGTGGATACCACGTTCTCCACGTTAACCCGAGGAGTTACTGTGGTCCTGAAGGCTTTGGGAATAAAGAGTGGAGAGAGGCCGACGGCTTAGCTAAAGTTATCTACCTCAACCTTGAAGACCCGAAGAAATATGGGTATCGTCTGTGGTTTCAAGACGTGCTTATAGCTTTCCGCTGGCTTCAGAATCAGCCTGAAGTCGATAGAAAGTTCGGATTCTATGGAAGCAGTCAAGGTGGAGGCACCTCACTAATTCTTGGCAGTATTCTTTCAGATGAAGGTGTCGTGGGCGCGGTTGCCGCAGACGTACCGTTTCTTACGAATTTTCCGAGAGAATTCTTAAAGGAGAAACGTTCAGTAGCATACGATATAGTGTTTACGCGTTTGCCGAAAGACCGAGAGAAGTTCGAAATGTGTTTCCATACTTTAGGCTTTGTAGATACAGTAGTCCATGCTCCTAGAATGAATTATCCTGTTCTTCTGACGGCTGGAGAGCTGGATGAAGTATGTCCGTACGATTCAATACATTCACTATTTGAGCGGCTACCTAACACTAGAGCGATTGTTGAATTTCACGGTCAGGCTCATGCCTACACGCCTAACTTCCTCGTATTGGCAAAGACGTGGTTTGACCTGTATCTTTAGAATAGGTTGGAGGCGATCATTACCTCGACTGTTTTAAGTTGGATTCGGTATGGACGATAAATCAACTATTTTATTTTGAAGTTCAATGAAGATGGACTTTTTGAGCGTATAGTCGCCTTCCAAGTTAAGTTTAAATTTAGGTTCAGCCAAAATTAGGCTGTGTCTAAATCTAAGAAAAAGCCTACTTTGAGAACTTTGACCGAGAAAGAGGCAGAATACCTTAAGACTATTTTTAAACTGATTTCTGGTAGAGAGACTGTTGGAAGTCTTGAGGTGGCTGAGGCTATGGGGGTCTCATGTGCAACAGCCAGTGAAACACTCAAGAAGCTCTACGATAAGGGTATGCTTAAGAGGAGGCCTTGGAAGGGTGTTTGTCTCTCCGAAGATGGTATTAGGGAAGTCGACAGGATCACTAGGAATCATAGGGTTTTTGAAACATATGTTTACAGGTTTCTCTCAATAGGCTTAGAAGATGCATGTAGGTGTGCACGTAGGGTTGAACTTTATCTTCCAGGGGAAGTTGTCGACTCCATGTGTAGCATCATGGGGCATCCCGGGAAATGCCCCCATAATGAGCTTATTCCTAGAGGGGAGAAGTGTTGCACAAGAAAATACCAGTTATAATCGTAGTCATTATACTCACTGGTTCAGATTTGTCTCCATGTTTGGCTCAAAAGGAGGGGAAGATTAGAGTAGCCGTTACGCTTGATGTCATAAAGACCATAGTTTCACCGATCTTGGGAGATGCTGGTGAGGTCTACTCTATTGTCTCGGGAGATGTTGAACCTCACAGTTTCACTTTAACGCCAGGTATAATCCGAGATTCTTTAAACTCGGATTTAATCGTCGTAACTGGCCATATTGGTTGGGAGAAGGAGCTTGTTGAGAGAGTTTCAGTTGAAAGAGGCGTTCAATTTAGTCTAATATCTCTAAACCTGCTGGAGTTGGGTGGGATTAGAATACTTGAAATCGAGGGTGAAAGTAACGTCCACGGGTTCTGGCTTCTACCGGATAATGCAATAGCGATAGCTAAAGCGTTGAGAGATAAACTTTCAACTCTTAAGCCTGAATATTCAGAAAAGTTTTCGCAAAACTACATTTCTTTTGAAAGGGAGGTTTTAAAGCTTAAAGAAGCCCTCATGCGTCTTTCAGAGAAGTACGGGCAGCTCGGTAAAAAAGTCGTAGTTGGCTTTTACGCTGAGCAGTACATTGCTGAAGCCATGGGTTTGAGAGTTGAGGCCGTTCTGATAGGTGAGGAGGAGACGATACGCCCTGAAACTTTAAGGGTAATATATAATGGGTTTAAATCTGGAGAATACGGTTGTATATTGGTCTCGGATACAGCTCTTCTAATGGGCGGTGTTCAGAGAGCGCTCAGAGAAATGTCTGAAGAAGCCGGGTGTTCAATCGCATATGTTTTAACCATTACATCTAATGGTTTAGACCGATATGATTCCGTCATGTATTACAATGCCGGACAGGTTTACAGTGCGCTCTTATCTGGTCGTAAACCAGCCTCAGGGGGGCTTAACGTATACCTTTTGACGGCTGTCTTAGCTTTGCTCGTAGTAGTCGTTGAAACCGTTCTACTTATCAGAGGAGGTGTGAGAAGACGAATACTCCAGTGATATTTGTGAAAGATGCTTCTGTAAAGTTGGGAGAGCGCATAGTGTTGGACGGTGTGAGTTTTGAAGTTGAAAAACCATCGCTTTTAATGGTTGTTGGACCGAATGGCGCTGGGAAGACTACCTTGATAAAACTAATGCTTGGAATGGTTAAACTGTTTAAGGGTTCTGTTGAAGTCCTTGGTTTAAACCCTTTTACAGACGGTTTGAAGCTGAAAACGTATGTTAGTTATGTTCCACAGAAGGATCGAGTATCCTATGAAGTTCCGTTGAAAGTCGGTGAAATTGTCTTAATGGGGATACTGTTGAAGAAGCGCTTCCCCAGAGTCGTCTCCAGAGAGGATGTTGAATCCGCTAGAAGGGCTTTAGAAGATCTAGGGTTAGGAGATTACTGGGATGTACCGTTCAATGAGCTAAGTGGAGGACAGCAGAGGAGGGTTTTAATAGCTAGAGCATTAGCATCCAACCCACATGTTCTGTTTTTAGATGAAGTTTTCGCAGGATTAGACGTTGAGGGTCAAGAAAAACTGCTCAGCGTTTTCAGAGAGCTTAAGAAGAGTGGTAGGAGCCTAGTTGTGGTTGAACATGAATTTGACCCGATAGTTGAATTGGCTGATAAAATCCTCGTTTTAAACAGGACGGTGTGTGTCTACGGAGACCCGGATGACGTTTTAAACGAAGATAAGTTGAAAAACGTCTATCCATATGTTAAAGCCGTAGAGAGGGAGGGTAGACGTATGGTGATTTTAGGTGATAGGCATGCTTGAACCGTTTATCCTAAGAGCCGTTTTCGGAGTGTTGTTTGCGTCTTTCTCAGCTGTTGTTTCAACTCTAATGCTTCTTAGAGGCGCCCTGTATATAACACCTGAAGTTTCACATGCGGCTCTAGGCGGTGCCACGATAGGTGTTTTGATTCAGACAATTCTCTCTGACGCTTTGGATCCTTTCTTCTTTGTAATTTTGTTCTGTATAGCGACTTCCGTTTTTGTATCACGTGCTGGAAGAAGTGGTCCACAGGCTTTAGGTGTTATGTTGAGCGTTGGGCTGGCTTTAAGTGTAACGCTATATGCTGTTGTGAGAAGCTATCTTCCAATTGATAAGAAGATGCTTGTAGACGGCTATTTGGTAAGTGACCTCCTACTCCTCTCCAACTCAGAGGTGTTTAGTCTGGCGGTTGCTTCGAGCTTGGCAATCGTAGTTACGGCGCTATTCTACAGGGAATTTCTATACATCTGCTTCGACTATGAGACGGCTGAAGCTCTCGGTCTTAAAGTAGGATTTTACGATTCTCTGCTTTTCACGATTTCGGCTTTAACGGTTGCCGTAGTTGTTAGAGCTGTTGGTGTCCTTCTATCTGTTACGCTTCTAGTGGTTCCGGCTGCTACTTCAAGGCTCTTAGCACGCTCGATAAGGAAAATGTTTATTTTATCTCTCTCAATAGCCCTCATATCTGGGCTCGTAGGAATAGCTTTCTCATTCTATTTTAACGTCCCCACTAGCGGTGCAATAGCGGTAGTATCTATAGCGTTATTCGCATCAGCCTACCTTATTAGAGCTAGAAGAGCCTAAATGTAATAGGCATCGATTGTCCAGCCTACTTTTAAACATTCTAAAGCGGAAAGTCTTAAGTGTTGACGCGTATAGTGGACAAGTGGAGGGCTGACATAATTGGAGTTTTTCGATTGTAATGCGTGTTTCGGTAGGCCCATGATTAGACCGATTAGATATGCTGAAAACGCTGGAGAACTATTGAAGGAGATGGATTTCTACGGTATTAATGAAGCCTTAGTCTTCCACTCAAGACAACGTGACGATTCACCTGTCGCTGGAAACGAAGTACTCGCCAGTAGTATTAGAGGTATCGATAGACTTTATGGGACTTTTGCAATGCTTCCACCGCAGACGAAGGAAATGGGGTCTTTCGAAGACCTACTTGAAAAGATGCGGCTCGACCGAGTAAAGGCTTTTAGATCCTTCCCCTCGGGACATAGGTTTTTAATGACTAGAGCTGCTTTAGGGTCTCTATACGACCTCATGGTTGAGAGAAATATTCCACTACTCATCTCTATCAACGAGTCGTGTGGAGGCATATCAGGCTGGTATTTAATCGAGCAAATATTGTCAGACAACCCGGACCTTACGCTTGTAGTTACAGAGCATGGAAGCTGGGGTCAGGATAGGTTTTTCAGGCCGCTGATCGAAAAGTATGAGAATCTATACTTGGATATTTCAAGGTATGAAT
>JAWCKO010000027.1:0-11697 GCA_038851915.1 Bathyarchaeia archaeon | reverse complement strand
GTGTCCTATTTGCGGATTGTGGCTTTAAATATGGCTCATGGACTTCTTAGCAAACTTATCTTACCAGCTAGCCCAGTTGGCTTTATAGCGTTTGTACTTGGGACATTATTCCTCATCCTTGGTCTTGAGCAGTTTCTTGCATTTCTCCATACATTGAGACTACACTGGGTAGAATGGTTTTCAAAGTTCTATACGGGTGCGGATGTAGAGTATAAACCCTTTACGATAGGAATTTCTAGAGGGTGAAATTTTATTCGTGAAAAACTCTACCTTATTTACATTTCGGTAATACTTTTTATTCCTATACCAGCGTTAGTAGGCTTTTATATAGGTTGGATAGTAAGAAATGAATTCGATGAACCGCTTCGAAGACTATTACCATTTATCGGAGGAACACTAGGTTTTGTTTTGGGAAGTTTAATTATACTCTGGATTATTAAATATATTGTTCTAACAAAGCCACCAACAAAATAGGTAAATGAACTAATCCATCTTATCAACTGGAATTCACCTGGGCATATGGCAAATAACCGAGCCCTTTCCAAAAATATTCCTGAGTAATTATCTCTTAGTCTATTCTCCTACTAGAGCTTTCAAAAATAAAAGCAAAATAGATAAGGTAGAATATACTAAATTTTTTTGATATGAGGGGGACTAGCCATTATGCTCTAGCTGTGGCGCTAACAGGTGCTCTAAAGTCGTTCACTTTAACGCCATCTCAATATGAGGCTATGCTGAGAATAAAAGACCCTTATAAAATCTTAACGATGCTTGAGGAAACCGTTTACAAACAGACGGTATCTGAAGTGCTTGATAAAACACTTAACATTGAAAATATAGAGAGAGCTCTTCTTGTTCACTACTATGATGTGTTTCGTAAAGTTCTCACAGTAACGCCCGCTTATGTTAAGCCTCTCTTAAATGCAATACTCGGGAGGCATGAATTAACTTGCTTGAAAACATTGATTAAGCTTTTAGCGCAGGACGTTAAACCTGAAGAAGCATTTAGAACTATTATTCCAGTTGGTAGATATAATGAAGAAGTGTGTAAAATCATTCTGAACATGAGAGACATATCGCGTATAATAGATTTTCTAAAACTAGAAGAAGTTGAATTAATAAGCATATTTTCAAGCCTCTTTCACATAATTCTTTCCCAAAAAATCGGTTATACTGCACCACTAGAGACAGCCATAGATAAGTACGCCATGATCCGCGTGTGGAATGAAGTGCAAAAGTTAAAAGGATATGATAAAAAAATGGCAGAACATCTTATAGGAGTCGAAATAGATGCTATGAATATTATGACGGTTTTAAGAATTAAAAACATTGGAGTAGATATTACAAATATGGGAGATCTTATAATTCCCGCATATTACAAGATAACAAATGATACACTTATTAAAATGTATATTGCACCATCTATTCCCAAAGCCATGGATATTTTAATGGAAAGCTATTATGGAAAAGTTACTTTGCCAGGTAGAGAGAAAACATTATTTGAGATAGAAGTATCACTTAAACGACATATAGCAAAAGAAAGTGCTAAAATTTTTCAAGGAGATAGATTTCACGTAGGAATCCTAATCGGTTTCTTAAATCTCAAATTTTATGAAGCCAATGATTTAATAACGATTATAAACGGAAAAATTAGAGAGATACCTGAAGAAGATATAAAAAAAGCTCTCATATTATACTAGCAGCATAAGAAGCAATAGAATTATTAACGCTAAAAGCATAGCTAGAACATTATAGGATAATATTCCCGTCTGAAGCTTTCTCACGTGTTGAGAAAGATGAAATGCTCCTATTGCGAGTAGATAGTTGAAGCTATCAATAGACGTTTCAACATAGTTATAAATCCAGTTCGCAGACTTCAGTAGGTTATTCGCAATCAGATAGTTAAGGCCATCAATAGATGTTTCAACGTAATTGTAAATCCAACGTGCAGTCTTTAATAGTCCGTTCACGAAAACACCGAGGTAGAGCCATTCGAGAGATAACGTATCTAACAATATGGTTGAAACTCCAGCAAGCCAACCTAATTGAAGCCGGTGCTTGTAAGCTGTTATATAGACGGTTAGAAAGCCGCAGGCCGAAGCCATGATAGTTATCAAGAGGGGGATGGATTCTATTGCAACGTGCTCCACTTCTAAAAGATGTGTTAAAAGATCCATGTAAATTAACGGTGTAACTGCTAGAGCAGCGAGCAGTATCACTGGTACGGTCATAGCGTAAGAAGACCTCTCGATTTCACCATCAGATTTCACTCCAGTAAAGACGTAAAAAATCCATCTTAAGTTGTAAGCTACCGATAGAAAAGCTACAATAAACATAAGAATCGTAACAGTATATCCGAGTTCTAGTGAGAAGCCTAAGAGCATGTCTTTGCTCCAGAATCCGATAGTCGGTGGAAGACCCATGAGCCCCAATGCACCTATTATAGTAGATATGAGTATTAGATGATGCTTCTTAAAGTTGCTTTTTAACTCTTTAACGTTGGCTGTTCCGAAGATTTGAAGCATGAACCCTGCAGAGAAGAATAGGATGCTTTTACTTATCGTATGATTTATCATGTGTAATAGAGCCCCTGAAAAACCATGTCCATGAATTGAAAGCGCGGAGAGACCGAAGAGTATATAGCCCATGTGGCTCATACTTGAGAAGGCCAAGATTTCTCTTAGCTCATTCTTTTTTAAAGCCACAACTCCACCGTATAAAGCAGTGATTAAAGCTAGAGATGTCAGAACGCTTTGAATCTCTAGAGATTCAAATCCGTGGAAGATTTGCAGGACCCTAATAACACCATAGACTCCTAGTTTGCTCATAACACCGCTTAGCAATACGGTTACAGGTATTGGAGCATCTACGTAAGTTGACGGAAGCCAACCGTGGAAGGGCCAAATCGCCATTTTAACGGAGAATCCTAAAATCATTAGGAGAACTATTAGAGTGGCTATTCCTGGTTCCAAATCATGGCTAATACTTGCTAGAACATACATATTTGACGACCCTAAGGATATGTAGGTTAGGATTAGCCCGACTAAGAGGAGTACTCCGCCAAGTCTAGAGAAAAGGAAGAATCGAATGGCCGTAGCTAAACTTCCTTCATAACCCCATTTTGCGATTAAGAAGACTGGAATAGTAACTGTAAGCTCCCAGAAGAGGAATAGTATGATTAAATCGCTTGCGAAGGCTACTATCGTCATTGTAAGTGCTAAGAAAGAGATGAGGCTGAAGTAGATTTTATGACCATCCTTGCCTCTTATCCATTGAATCGAGTATATGGAGGAGAGAGTTGAAATAAAGCTTATGATTAAGGCTAGAGTTAAACTTAACCCGTCAATCCTAAAACTAAATCCTAGAGGAACAACCGATAGGAGAGTATATTCTTCGTAAACCTCAGATTCTAAGACCTCAGGTATAAGTTTGAGAAGAGTTAACGTGGTTATTATTAACCCTGAAGCTGTTACAAAACCAGCATACTCCTTTAATTTGCGGCCAATTAGATAAGATGCGATTGTCGTAATCACGAGGACGTCAATGATACTGCTCGCATCCGCGACGGGTAACATATGTAACCCCCAGTATTATTCATGGAGAATTCATAATCCAACACCAGTAGTAGACGATATTAGATCCATAAGGGGTGATGGATATACGCCTAAAACTATGGCTAATACTGCTAAGATAAGTAGCGGCATTAACATCAACATAGGTGGTTCGTGCGATTCCTCAACGGCTTTACTTGGTTTTCCTGAAAAAACTCTACGTATAGTCCATAGTCCATAACCAGCTGTCAGAATAGCTGAGATTATTGCAACAACTGTCAGTACAAGTCTAGCAATATCTAGAGTAGGGGAGCCTTTTAAAGCCGTATAGATAGAGCCGGTGAATATGTAAAGTTCAGCCCAAAATCCCACAAGCGGTGGAACACCAGCCAGTCCGAGAAAACTGATTACAGCAGCCACCGTAGTATAGGGCATTTTAGAGGCTATACCGCTGAGTTCTTTTATACGTCTAGTTCCAACTTCGTGGCTGAATACGCCTGAAACCATGAAGAGGACGGCTTTACATAAACCGTGGTTTATGTAGATGAGTATTGCCCCTAAAACCCCTGTTGTTGAAAGGCTTGCTATACCGAAAAACATGTAACCCATCTGACTTATGCTAGAGAACGCTAGAAACCTCTTAATGTCATCTTGAACGTATACCATTAAACTTCCATAAATGAGTGTAGTTAAAGCCAGAATTGTTAGAGTCGTTGCGAACCACCAAAAGTTTAAGATCGATGGAAAACACGTGTAAAGCACTCTTATGGATGCATAACCACCCAATCCTATCATCGCTGGCGATAAGAGAGCACTTATAGGTGTTGGAGCCTCGGCGTGAGCGTCTGGAAGCCAGGTATGTAATGGGAATAAAGCCATTTTGACGAAAAAGCCGAGAAGCATAGCAGAAGCTATTGGAACAAGTACATACGGAGAGAGGCCAGCAGTGGCGTTTGCTATTTCGAATATATCGAAAGTCCCAGATAGGATTTTAGTTGAGGCTATTCCTCCAAGCAAGGATAAGGCTCCCGCCTCTGTAAATATGAAGTATTTAAGGGCTATTCTTTCTTTAGCTCCGGTACCCCAAATGGCAATCAACGCCCAAGAGGGGAGGAGCATGAGCTCATAGAATAAGAAGAAGAAGATTAGGTTTGCTACGAAAACTGTACCTATCATACCGGCTTCGTAAAGAAGAAGAAGGGTAAAGTATGCGCCTATTTTTTCTTCATGCTTCATATAGCTTATTGAATATACGGCTATAACTGTACAGAGTAGGGAGATGGTAATAGCTATAGGTATGCTAATGCCGTCGGCTACAAGCTTAAAATCCCCTACAGTAGGTGTCCATGGATAAATCTCTATGCATCCCCCCTCAAGAGCAACATTTAATACTAATATGGTTGAGAAGAGGGATGCTATGAACGCTATCCAACCGACCTTTTCCTTAAATCGTTCACCTAGCGCTAAAGTAAATATGGATGCGATCATGGGCATTATAATCGATTGTAAGACTATCATGCATCCACCTCTTGGAGCCTAGTTGACATTCACTTTATCTACTATGAAAGATATTTAAGATTATTGTTAGAACCAAGCCAGTAAATTGATGGTTGGCTGTGCATCTCAACCAAGACCACCCCAAGTCAGCTGGTCTTTCAATCACTTTAGCCAATATAGTGGTTGACATCGATTATCCCCCCATTATTAAGGCTAAAGATGCGTTCTCGATTAGGGGAATTAGCCATGGGAGTGATACGGTTAAGCAAATGCATGCAATTGAGAGAATTACGACTGGTATCATCATGTTAATGGGTGCTTCATGGACTTTTTCAACAGCTGAGGATGGCTTGTTGAACATAATTCTCTGTACCAACCATACATAGTAGCCAGCCGCGTAGACACTATTTAAAACTATGATTATTGTTGATCCCACGAGGAAGGTGTTTTCAAGGAACCCTAAACCACCCCATACTATGAGAAGCTTACTCCAAAAACCTGCAAGTGGAGGTATACCAGCTAAGTGGAATAAACCAATGGATGACGATATACCTGTTATGGGCATTTTACGACCTATACCTTCAATTTTAGAGATATCTCGCGTTTTAGCTTCGTGAACAATACATCCTGAGTAGAGGAAGAGAAGGCTTTTACCAACTGCATGATTCAAAATATGCATAATTGCTCCAGAGGCTGCTGTGACCGCTAACTTGAAGGCATAATGTTGCCCAGGATAATGGTACAGCAAATAGGCCGATATACCGAAGCCTGATGCAATATACCCCATGTTTACTATACTAGAGAACGCTAGAAATCTTTTAAGATCCTTCTGTTGAATAACCATAATATTGGCAAAAGTTATCGTTAAAACCCCAAGTACGATCAGTATAAACCCATAGTCGGCGATTGGGACTGGATAGATATTGGAGGCGCTTCCAACTGGTACCAAGCTAAACAGTGTGAAAAGTATACGGCTCATCGCGTAAATACCAGTCTTTATAACAACACCGGATAACATTGCACTTATAGACGCTGGAGCAGCTGGGTGTGCATCTGGAAGCCAAGTATGGAAAGGTACAAGAGCAGCTGTAACAGCGAAACCGCATATTATGAGGATTGCAGCTAAGTAGAGAGACAATACGCTAGATCGTTCAAACATGCTTTGAGCGAGTAAAAGCCTTGCCGCTATTTCACGCATATTTAATGTTTTGAAACATCCGTAGATTAGTGATATGCCATAAAGAGAAACTAAAGAACCTATAGTACTCATGGTTAAGTATTTAAAGCCAGCTTCCACAGCCTCCCAGCGGTATTTCCTAAATGATACAAGAGAGTAGGAGCTTATACACATGAGCTCCCAGAATATATATAAATTGAAGAGGTCTCCTGCGAAAGCCACGCCTACCATACCAGTTATAAGAGTTAAAAGCAAGCCGTAATACTTGTCGAGCCCAGTGTCAACCTCCATGTAACGGTAAGAGAAAATACTGACTAATAGCCCAATACTGCAAAAAATCGCGGCCATATAAACGCTAAATTCATCGATATAAAATTGAACACCAAATGGAGGGTTAAAACCAAGTAGAGAGACTTCGAGATGCCCACCTGCGGAGACCTGTCTATACAATATTGAGAGAAAGATAAGAGATATTGCTATAGATAACATTGTTAAAAGTTCCTTCAATCGTTTGAACTTTAAATAGTCTTCCGAGATTTTTACTAGAGGTATGATAGCCGCTGAGGCAAGAAGAACAACTATAGGATACATGACCAACTGAGACGCCATCTACCACTTCAACCTCCTAAGTTTTCTAACATCGGTTGTCTGATAGTGGCGGAAGACGTTAACTATAAGAGCTAATGCTACTGCTGCTATGCAAGCACCTATAGCCATTGAAATAACAGTCATGGATTGGGCTAAAGCATCAACACCTGATGTGCTTAAACCCATAACCATGATGTTCAGGTTTACAGCGGATGTTAATATCTCTATTCCAATAACTATTTTAAGAAGCTCTCTTTTGGCAATTATACAGTATAACCCTATGGCGACTAATATGATTGCAGTGACCATATAGATCGTTTGAATTTGAACTACATCATACATCTTTTAACCCTCCTCTTCATCTACGACTACAGGCTCTTCCTCTACACCTGGTCCTTCATCCTCCCTCAAAATTGCTGTAACCCCTAAAGTCGTTGCTAAAAGTAGGAAAGCTTGAATCAACATGTCTAAGCCTCTATACGTCCATATGAAGAAGGGATATTTTTCAAACGTTAGTGGAGATACGTATTCTATGATTGAGAGAAAACCTGCTAAGTTTGTTGAAAACATAGCTAACACAACTATTAGCAGTATAACCGCAAAGGCTGCTGAGGCCTCTAATGCTCTGGCTTCCTGAGCGCTCACAATTTCATCCTCCTCATTGTGTGCAATGCCGTTATAAATAGGACAACTATAGCTCCAGCGTATATAGCAAGCTGGAAGACGGAAACGTAAGGGGCGCCTAGCATATAGAAAGCGGTGCTTAGAGAGACGCTTAATACTACGAAGCCTATGAGCGCTCTTAGAATATCTTTAGCTTCAACCGCTACTAAAGCGGCTATCACCGCAACCAGTATGACCAACATATGTACTATAATGGGTTCCACCATAGGCTCCATAATTTACGATCGCCTCCCACAGTCGTCTCTAACTGCTATACTCCGTGTTATTAAGAGCATGTTAAGCAACCACCCTTACGAGTAGGAATTGTAAAACAGATAAAGGGATTATGTATTTCCACAGGAAGTTAACTGCTTCATCTACCCTAAGTCTTGCGAAGATAGACTTCAATAGCGACAGCAAAAATAACACTGCAAGCGATTTAATAGTAAAGTAAACCGGATGGAGTAACCATTCTAAACCAGGTGTTACAGGACCTAGAGGCCCCCCTAAGAAAAGTGTGGTAGCTAAACCGGATAAGTAGAAGAGCTCCACATCCTTAGTCAAGCGGAGTAAAGCCAACTTACGTCCTGAAAACTCTGTAAGCCATCCAGCTACTATTTCGGTTTCAGCTTCAGGTATATCGAATGGTATACGCTCAAGTTCGGCTTGAGCTGCTAAGAGAAAGACTATAAAACTTAGCATATTGAGCCCTATTATTAGCCATCTACCCATCTGAGCTTCTACAGCTCCCACTATGCTTAATGAACCCGTAGAAACGGCTACACTAGCTATTGAAAGCATGAGGGGTATTTCATAGCTTAAAAGCTGTAGCATAGCTCTTTCAGCACCGACTATGGAAAAACGACTAGGCGATGAAAGCCCTGCGTAGAAGAACATTATGGATAATAGAGTCATCAATGCTATAGCGGCTATCAAATCCCCCTCGAATGATACAAGACCCCTGTGGTTTAATATGGGTAAGAAGAGGCTACACATCAATGCCAGAGCGAGTGAAAACACAGGTATGCTACGGAAAATAAGCATATCCGCTCCTTCGGGAGTTATATCCTCTTTAGTTAAAAGCTTTATGAAGTCTGCAATTGGCTGAAGGAAGCCTGAGGGGCCTGTAATCCATGGGCCGACTCTGTTTTGGAAAATAGCGTACAATTTACGGTCTATCCATTCATATACAAGAGCTATGAGAATTATGAATAGGAAGCCTGGAAACACAAATATGCTTAGCAGATGTTCAAACCACATGTGGAACACCCAGCTTCAATGATTGTTCCCGATTTGAAGTGAATTTACTGATTAAATCCATCGTGGTAATCTTTTCCACCTAAATCACCTTCTTACTAGAGTAATCAAAGCTATTAGAGTCACAACGCTGTATACTAGAATTAGCTCTCTCACTGGACTTGCAAAGGAAGCCCCCATACTTAAGATGAATAGGTACGCTACCACGTCGATTACTAGAAAAGCGGTTGCAAATTTAAAAAGCCATATGATAACAGGGGTTCTTTCAGCTGGAACATCTTGACCGCACGCATATGGTTTAGACTTGTTTGGATTACGCTTAGATTTAACGGCTATTGAACCGCCTACGATGTACAAAATCCCAGCTACTACAAGAGAAAGCATGAATACTATTACTGGGCCCACCACGAGTTCATCGATAGGCATGACAAATATAGGAGAAACTGTTTCTTAATTTAAGATTTTCCTCTCTCTAAATGGAGAGAAGCCCCTTAATCTTTAAATCTTTTCTTCCTTTGAATTAAAGGTGTGACTCTTTCAACCGAAGCTAAGACGATTAAAGTATTTAGCCAACTTGCTAGAGAGGTGGTTAAACAAGAGAAGTGTACATTCTGTGGCGCCTGCATATCCGTTTGCCCAGTCAAAGCTATAAGTGTAAAAGATGGGTGGCCGACGCTTACAGGTAGATGCGTATTGTGTCAATTGTGCTACTATCAATGTCCTAAGACCGAGCCGACTTTGGAAGAACTGGAGAGGGGATTTTTTAAAAACGAGGAGGACATTGGAAATCCATTAGGATTCCATAAAGCCATATATACAGCTGAATCCACCGACGAGAAGATTAAATCTAAAGCTGCGAATGGAGGAGTTGCTACCACTCTACTTAAGATAGCCTTAGAAGAAGGATGGGTAGATTGCGCTACAGTAGCTGTGGCGGATAGATTAAAGGGTTGGATGCCTGAGGCTAAAGTGGCTTTTACTTTTCAAGAAGTATTGGAGGCGGCCGGGTCTAAGTACACTTACTGCCCCATGGTTACGGCTTTAGCTTCCGCATTTTACGAATATATGCGTAACAGTGTTGCCTTTGTAGGGACGCCGTGCCAGGTTTTAAGCGTAAGGAAGATGCAGTTGACAAGTATGGGGCATCGTAAGCTTGGAGAAGTAGCTAAGATTATTGTAGGACTATTCTGTATGGAGAATTTCGATTACAACCTCATATCGGAGTTTCTACCCAGTAGAGGGATTAAACCTGAAGCTGTGTTTAAATTCGACATATCTGGTGGAAAGTTTAACGCATATGGTGAAGACGGTGAAAATCTCATCTCAGTTGGCGTTAAAGAGTTGGAGAAGTACAGTAGGAAGGGGTGTATGGCTTGCTCCGATTTAACAGCCAGATGGGCGGATGTATCGGTTGGAAGTATAGGGTCTAAACCTGGGTTCTCAACTGTTATAATTAGAACGGATATCGGTGAGGAGATTTTTAAGAGAGCCTTAGAATTAAAGGCTATACGGGCTGAGGAAATCAGTGAACAAGGCTTGAAAAGCTTGATTAGAGTAGCTAAGGTAAAGTTGGATAAAGCTGAGAAAACTAGAGAAAAAGCTTAAAAACATTTTTATCTGCTTTCTCTAAGATTCTTGATAAGTTAAGGAGAAATATCATTGAGTTTTCAATTACATCCATCAATACCGAAGCTATTTGACAGTTATACAGCGGTTCAGAAGAATAGCATACCGTTAATTTTACAGGGTGAAAACCTTCTAATAGTAGCGCCCACGGGTTCCGGTAAAACAGAGGCCGCTTTTCTACCCGTATTAAGTATGTATCTGAAGCTTAGAGAGAGCGGTGTTTCTAAGGGAGTATACATAGTTTACATCACCCCGCTTAGGGCATTGAATAGAGACATTTATAAGAGGCTTATAAGGCTGTGCCGCGAAGTCGGGGTTTCAGTCGACGTCAGACATGGAGATACTCCAAAGAGCGTTAGACGGATTCAAAGTAGAGAGCCGCCTGAAGTACTTGTAACAACGCCTGAAACACTGCAAGCGATCCTCGTATCTTCCGGGATGAGAAGGTGGTTGGGTAAAGTCCGCTGGATCGTAGTAGATGAAATCCATAGCCTCCTAGAGAGTAAACGTGGTGTTCAGCTTACAGTAGGTCTTGAAAGATTGAAAAATATTGCAGATAACCCGCAGATAATAGGGCTTTCTGCAACTGTTCAAAATCCTAGGCTCGCAGCCAAGTTTCTCTCGGGTTCAGATAGACCGATGAAAGTGGTAATTGATGAAACACCTAAACCCTACGAGTTCAAAGTTGAAACACCTAAACCCACGTCTGAGGATTTAGAGCTCGCCATGAAACTTCAAACGAAGCCTGAAACCGCCGCCAGAATTAAGCTTATGGCTAAGCTTATAGAAAAATACAAACCAACTCTGGTCTTTACGAACTGTCGAGAGTATGCTGAATATTTGAGTAGTAGGTTTAGACTTATTGGGCTTGAAACCGCAACGCATCATAGTTCACTCTCTAAAACGGTTAGAGAACATGCGGAGGCACTGCTTAAACAGGGATCGATACCGGCTGTGATATGTACGAGTAGCCTGGAATTGGGAATAGACGTAGGATATGTAAATCTAACTGTTCAATACCTCTCCCCTAGACAGGTAACGGCTTTCCTACAGAGGACTGGTAGGAGTGGTCATAGTTTAGATAGGGCTTCTAAAGGCATCATAGTTTCAGCTGGTTTAGATGATCTGCTGGAAAGTCTAGCGATTCAAAATCTTGCGATTAAGCGGAGGCTTGAAGAAGTTAGAATTCACAGCGAGGCTTTAGATGTTTTGGCGCATCAAGTAGCAGGCATAGTGTTGGAGAATGGAGGTAGAATTAAGCAGAACGAGGCATTAGCAATTATAAGGCGAAGCTACCCATATAGGAGTTTAAGCAAGCGACCGTTCAAAAAACTTTTA
>JAWCKO010000026.1:3987-11724 GCA_038851915.1 Bathyarchaeia archaeon | reverse complement strand
CGGGGCTTTAGATGCTCTGGCGCATCAAGTAGCAGGCATGGTGTTAGAAAATAGAGGTAAGATTAGGCAGGACGAAGCATTGACGATCATAAGGCGAAGCTATCCATATAGAGGTTTAAGCAAGCGGTCGTTCGAAAAACTTTTAACATATATGGATAGACTGGGATTGTTAAAGCTTCAGAATGATTGCGTAGTCTCAAGTAGGAGAACTAAAGCCTACTACTATAGACATTTATCTACAATACCTGAGGAGCTTAAGTTCCCGGTTTACAACTTAGAGAATGGAGAGGAAATCGCTTATTTGGGGGAAGACTTCTTCTCAGAGTATGGAAAACCAGGCGTTAAAGTCATCCTTAGGGGGAGGCCGTGGATAATTAAGGCGATAGAAGGGGATAGGGTCTACGTTAAATCTACGGACGATTTTACAGCGGCCATACCTGGATGGGAGGGGGAAGTTCTACCCACGAGTTATCAAGCCGCATTAACCGTTGGCATGCTTAGAAGACGTATAGTTGAGCAGCTTAGCAGGAGCAATGTCGAGGAAATGGCGGTTAAACTTGCCGAAGAATTCAACGTAGAGAAAACTCCGGTTGTAGATATTTTAAGGGTTTTTGAGGAGCAACTTAAAATCGCCGTAGTACCCTCGGATAGGATTCTTTTAGTAGAGGGGTTTGACCGTTACGTAGTAGTTCATTCTTGTTTCGGTCATGGGGTTAACAGGATTTTAGCGAAGGTTTTAACGGAAAAGATCAAGCAGAAGTTTAAAGAGGAATGTATAGCGAGATGTGATGCATATAGAATCTTGTTTATTCTATCCAGCCCAGTAGACTTATCGTTGATCGCCGATATGCTTAAACAATTGAGCATTAAAGGGTCTTTGAAAATACTTAAAGAGCATACAGATCCCTACATAATTAGACATGTAGCCGTTAAATTCGATGCGCTTCCTAAGAACCTCTATTACAAGTCTGCAAGTTTCCTGTTGACTCTGTCGGAGCGGTTTAAAGATACACCGGTGTATGAGGAGGCTTTTCGATTCCAATTGGCTACTCACTACGATGTGAAGAATTTTTCCAAGCTTTTAAACAAGCTTAAAAATGGAGCTGTTAAAATATCGATTTACAGAGGTGAGAAGCCTACACCGATGGCTATGCCCATAGTTGAAGTGGGAGAAGCACCAGTTACAGAGAGTGTAGATTATTTTGAAGATAGGATTATGAATAGAACGATAACACTTCTATGCCTCGATTGTTTAAATATGCGTAGAGCCATTATCAAAGAATTACCGGAGCACGTAAATTGCGATAGGTGTAACTCGAGAAGAATAGCGATAGTAAAGTGGCGTATAGATGAAACTTTAGATGCCACTAGGAAGTTGAAACAGGGGTTGAATTTAACCGAGGAAGAGGAAGATTTGATTACTCGCGCTGAGATGGGTTCAAACCTATTATCGATATATGGAAAAAAGGCAGCTGTGGCCTTAGCAGTCAGGGGAATTGGACCTCTAACGGCCCATCAAATACTAGCTAAACCTCATAAAGACCATAAAAGTTTCATGCAAAGTCTTCAAGAAGCTATGAAGGAGTATCTTGAAACGAAAGATTACTGGTGAGAAACTCAAAAAATTGAAGCAAGATTTATGGGAAAACCACCGTTTAATCTACGACCTTGCTTTATATTTTCAATTCAACCTTAGAAATTTTTAATAGCTGGATTGCTTATATCTACTATATAATTGGAACATAAATTGAAGCAATTAGAGGAAGCCATTCAACCGAGAAGTGTTAAAGATTCGCTGAAAGACCTTATAAATCTTTCAAGTCTAATGTTGGATTTAGCTTACGCTTCAATAATGTATGATGACGAAGAAATTGCAAAGCAGGTTTTAGATCTAGAGCGGAGCGTAAACGATTTGAAAAAGGCGATCATAATCCATATGAGCCTCGCTGTTAGAAGCCTTGCCAGCGCTGAAAAAGCAATATCAGTTTTTAAAATCGCAGATGTAGCCACTATGGTAGCCTATGAAGCCATTGAAATAGCTAAGATCGTTCTAGAGAAGATGAAGATTCACCAGAAGATTAAAGAAGGATTTATGAGGACGGATGAGAGCGTTAGCGTAATTCAAATTACGAGGGAAAGTCGTCTTGAAGGATTGACCATTGAGAACGCTTTGATAGCAAGCGGTGTAGGATTTGACGTCATAGGCGTCAAGAGGAGCAGCAGATGGGTGATAAATCCAAGCAACGAGTTCGAGTTGAAGTCGGGCGATATATTAGTCGTCAGAGGCACGACGGATGCTCTAACCTGCTTAAAAAAAATATGCGGGAGGAATATAGTTGTCTACATACCAGGAAATAAGTGAAAAACTTAGAGAGATTAAAGATAAGAGCGAGATCGCATTGTACTTAGCATACTCAAGCATTCTATACGAGTCAAAGTCTATAGCTAAAGGCGTGTTAAAGTTTGAGGAAGAAATCGATAAGCTTAGAGCTGAGCTTCAAAAGCTCCTGATTGAAGAAGCGGAGAAAATTGGAACTGAAACAGCTATGGCGGTTATGCTCCTCGTAGAATCTATGGAGAGGATCAGCGATTTCGCTAAAGATTTAGCGTTCACCGTTTTAAGAGGGGAAGAGGTGCATCCAGTTTTAGAGCTCGCTGGGGAGGAAACAAACGAGCAAGTCTTAATCGTAAAAGTAGATGAGAATTCTGTATTTTTAGGGAAACGTATAGGCGACTTATCGTTTGACGATAGAATAGGTGTTAGGGTTGTAGCCGTCAGGCATAAGGATGTTTGGGTTTACGACCCCAATGAGAATATTCAATTGGAAAAAGGCGATTTATTGCTTTTATCGGGCTATAGAGAAGGTATAGAAATACTGGAAGAAGCTGAAGAAGAGGCTGAAGATATAGAATAAGTTAAATGATTCCTAGGAAAAAGCTTATGAGAACTGTACCTAAAAAATCACTAAGTGTTGTTTCAAACGGTATTACAAAGTTATCTGGGTCTAGATTCCTTTCGAAGACCCCTATGGCAGATAACCTACAAATAAACAAGATTACTGGGGAAGATAATATGAAACACAGTATTATCGCATGAACACCTTGAAAACCATTTGCGAAAGCTATACAGGCGTAAACCATGAAGTATATCAGAGCTGAAAGCCACATTTGAATCATTTCGTAAAATTCTAAGAGGTTTAGAGAAAGCCTAGGACTAATGGATCCCTCAGAAAGTCTTGTTGTAAGAATGGAGCCTATGGATGCGCCGAAGTCGCCAAGTGTATCTATGATCGCCGGGTAAACAATCATAATACTGGGATACATTTCTAATTGAGATCTAACACTTGATAAAGCTAAACCTGAAAACCAACCGAAGGATAAACTGATGAATAGAGAGACGAGTGCTTGTTTTATAGACTCTATGAATTCTTCTTCTCTTCCATATTTCTTTATGAGGAAGGAAATTACTAAGAAGTATAGCATACATATGGATAATAGTGTAATTAGTCCAGTTAGACTTTTTACCATAGTGATGACAACGACGTAGGTGAAGGACTCTACGATATCTGTAACAGTAGACATTATCGGATAGAGGATGACGTCTGGATCTATGTTGCGTTTAAAGCCTATAAAGCCCATAATACACGTGATTGGAATGGAAATAGACATTGAAATCGACTGAACACCTAAAGCGGTTAAAAGTATAGCTCCTAAGAGCCACGGTTTAAATCCTACGATGATCATCTGTGCGAAGAACACCATTAATCCTGAGAAGAAGCTCAGGAGAAAAGAAGCGGAGTTTATAGCTGAAAAAAGTATTATAAATAACGGAGTGTTTCTTCTGAAAGATGGCCTAATGGTGCCCAGGTTTAAACTCGTAGATAATCTAGCTGAAAAAATCCCGCCTATATTTCCTCTAAGCGTTATCATAATGGGGTATAGCATTACAATCCAAGGTTCATCTAGGAAGAACTCCAATTGGAGGAAAATTATCAGCCCGGCTATGAGCCCACCTAAGTCTGTCGAATAGGCTAGGAGTGATTCTTTAAATCTTTTGAACCCTTCCTCTTTGACAAGATCCGTTAAATTCTCCAGCACTTTCCAACGCCTTAACTCCCCATGTAGATGCGCCCCTAACTTTAGAACTTACAGGTTTTTAAGGATTTTCATATATTTTATGGAAAATTGTTATTAGTTCTTCCCCCTAAGAAGCTAGGTAAGTACTAGATTCGCTCGGAAACGTATTAAAAGTAGCGGAGAACTTAAGAGCAAAATACGTAAATATCGGAGTGGATGCAGCAAGCGTTTAGTATTGAAATTTGTAAACCAATTAAATCAGGAATCCCTAATAGATATGAAAAAGTTATCCTGTTGAAGATAAGGTGCTATTTAGTCAAATAATGGGTATGCAATTTCACAATATGTGAGGATAATCTTTAATTATTACGGAAGGCAAATTTTTAAATGCCGATGACGAAAGTCACCTAAGAACGACCCGATTAAATGGATGAGTCAAATCCCTAGAAGGTTTTCCAATCCTCCGACAGACCCGAGCATGGATTTCTGGAATTTAACAAGAGCCCTTGAAGAACCTTTAAACGTAGAATTCAAAGGAGACGAACATAGAGTTGAAGACAACTATAATGTCAGCATTCGATGGTTGGAATATACGAGTGAGTACTACGGTGGTTGGAACGTCAGGATAAACGGGTTTATAGCTCGACCAGTAAATCAAACTGAGCCTCTACCAGCAATTGTAATACTTCATGGAACCAATGGCTCTTCTAGAGACTTTTTAAGCATCGCCGTCTACATTGCTTCGAAAGGCTATATTGTCATGGGTATTGACGCTCCCGGATGCGGTGAATCCTCTAGAGAGCCCGCGTGTAAAGCCAGTAACATAGTTAATGTATCCGGTGGACCTGAGGGCGCTTATTACTATCATGCAGCATGGTCCGCCATAAGAGCGATAACGCTTCTGACATCTATGGAAGATGTAGATAGGGAGCGTATCGCAGTGGCTGGTGCCTCTATGGGAGGAGTGGAAACGTATATCGTTGCAGTTGTAGATCCAAGGGTTAAAGCAGCCATACCTATAGTGGCATCTGGAAACTATAGAGATTTAATAATGTCCGGTAGTTTGGCAAACTATATGGTTCCAAAGACCTTCGACGTAAAGTCTGAACTTGCCGACTCTATGATTAAGTATTTCGACGTATACTTCTACGCATCTAAAATAGATGAACCGATACTTGTATTAGCGTCTACAAACGATGAATTCTTCACATTACACTCCATAAACGACACTTTCACAGCAATACCTTATCGAGGTAAAGTTATGAATTTAGCTCCAAATTGGACTCATTCAAAGGCATATCCAGGTTGGACAGCCACAGCGATTCTATGGTTGAATGGTGTGTTTAAGAATGGACCTGGTATTTCAAGCCCTAAAGTAGACTATAGGGTTAAACTATGGACTGTGGAAGTTGAAAGTGAACCTGTTGAAGGCTACGGTTTATCTATTGTTTGGAGGAGCAGCATTCCAGGCAGCCTCTGGATTAGAAAACCCATGAAATTTGTGAATGGCAAGTGGATTGCTGAAATAGAACCTGTAATACCTTGTAAAGTATTCTTCTACGTTGCTTTAGAATCTAATGGAGTACAACTATCTACAAGCTCAGTATATGAAATAGAGCTGAATCCGCCGTATCTGCCAACTTTATTAATTATAACGGTTGTCTATCTGAGTTTAATCTACCGACGACAGATTAAAAGAATCTCTAAGAAGGCTTTTCTAGATAAAGCCGTAGCTGGAGTTGGATGGCTTTCGACGTTTTTAGGATTTCTAAGTCCACACATCATGATAATTGGAAGAACCGAGCTCACAATATGGGATCTACTAGAAAGATATGGTTTGACTGTCGGATTAAATCCATGGATGACAGGCGTTACGTTGATGATTTTAGCTTTTCAATTATCTGTCGTTCTCGTAAAACCTAAGTTATGCTGGATACCTGCTCTCATAAATTGTCTAACAGTTCTAGCAATTTTCAACGTGGTAAAAAACAGTGCCTACACGGCGTTCGATGTAGCTATGGGTTATGGAGTGTACATACTCATAGCTTCTTTGATCGCTCATTTAATCTACTCATATTTTGATCCATTTATTAAGAGATTAAACACGTTAATGAATAATGGATGTGGCAGATGTAGATACATGATTCGTAACATCCTAACATATGCCTGAAGCTGGATTCGTAAGACACCATTTCAAAGCAACTACCATTATAAAAATGATGTAGAGGTTTTACATATAACATGAAGCCGCTAAAACCCAATATGAACGAAGATAAGAATGAAAACATTAGTAGTTAAAAGTTATTCACCGAGACTGGTCAGAAGAAAATACTGGAAAAATTACGTCAATCTTAAGACGTAGGTATAGAGAAACTCCATGAAATAGTGAAGAAGGTAAATAGACGAATGAGATGGGAAAAATATAAAAGTCTTGTTAAGATTTTTAGAATGCGAAAGTGGGAAAGTGCTCTATTTATTGAGGGTTTGTACCCCCGTCAGAGATTGGAATAGGATTTCCGACCTATTGAATAACATTGAAAACTGTCAGATTGTAAAGCACAATGTTGATAAACTCTTCCCCAATCGGCCGGATTTAGATGCAGTAGAGCTTATCATGATAGTGGATTGTGGCCCAGATTACGTGAAAATGCTTAGGAGGGAATTAGCGGCTAGATTAAGCGGTACTATAGGTTTCTTTATAGTTTATAGGGTTAAAAATACGACGGCTCTTAGCGTTTAAATTTTCACAGGTTTTCCTTCAGCGGCTGATTTCAAAGCCGCTTCGATTATCCTCGTCACAGCTAATCCATCTTCACCCGCAGATAGCGGTGTTTTGTTTTCAACAAGACATTCGACGAAGTGCCAAACCGTTCTCACGTTAAAACCTGTTAAGTGCCCATGTATTTCAAGGGGTCCGCCGAATAGATCTGGATTCTCAGCCTTCATGGAAGTATATATACGCATAGCTTGACTATGATGAGTATCTACGTAGACACAGCCCTTGGTGAAGACAAACTTACTTGCAAAATCCACCACTGATGGAAGCGTTTCCGGGAGAACCCAACTGTTTTCAAACAATGCTACAGCACCATCTTGAAATTCAACTATATAGTGGAAGAGGTCTTCAGTCTCTATGTTCATACTTCTTAAGATATGGTCTCTTTTAATACAGTAGACCTTCTCTGCCTCTCTTTCAAAAATCCACCTTACGAGATCTACTACGTGGCTTCCCAGAAACCATATGACCGATGTCTTAGAAGACCAGCTTATCATCTTCGTTGGGACATATATGGTATCGCAGAGGCGAGTATATGCGTATATAGGGGAGCCTAATTCACCTGAATCCGCTCTAGACTTTAGAACAGCATACGGGGGGCTCCATCTATTGTGAAACGCAACCATAAGTTTAACACCTGCGTTTCTTGCAGTTTCAACCATTTCCTCTGCATCAGATGTTGAGGTGGCTAGAGGCTTCTCACATAAAACCTCTTTGCCAGCCTTTGCAAAGGCGACTACAGGTTCTTTATGTAGAAAGTCTGGTGTCGTTACTGAAACTGCTTCAAGCTCAGGGTCTTCAGCCATCTCTCTAAAATCTGTGTAAACTTTTGCAATTGAAAATTCTCTGGCAAAAGATTTAGCCCTGTTCTCATCTATATCGCA
>JAWCKO010000026.1:0-3977 GCA_038851915.1 Bathyarchaeia archaeon | reverse complement strand
TATGACTTCAGCATTCGGATGGCTCTTGTAGGCTCTTGTATGTACTTTACCCATTATACCTAAACCTACGACTCCAACTTTAACCTTCCCCATAAGCATCAAAGCAATTATGGTTGTTCAAGGTGATAAGGGTTTTGAAGAGGGATTCGAAAAATCGTAGAGTCTCTACGAAAATGCAGGGGTTAGGAATTAAAGGAACTGTAGTAGACATCTTTTTAGATGAAGACTGGTGAATTGATATTCGTAGGCTTCGGTCTGGGAGAAGACGGATTAACTTTGAAAGGCCTTGAAGTAGTTAGAGACGCCGACGAGGTATACGTTGAAATATATACCAATTATACGCCTGGACACGTTTTAAGAAAACTTGAAAAAGTTTCAGGTAGAGTCTTTAAAAGAGCTTCCAGGGAGGACCTTGAAAACTTAGGAGGGAAGCTCATTCTAGATAAGGCTGCTGAATCTAGAATTGTATTGTTAACCCCGGGGGACCCACTTACCGCCACGACGCATATAGCTTTGAGGCTTGAAGCTGAAAAACGTGGAATAAAAACTAGAGTTGTAGGTTCATCTTCTGTTGTCACAAGTGCTGCTGGAGCTTGTGGACTGCAAATCTATAAGTTTGGTGAGATTGCAACTATCTGCTTTCCAGATGGAGGCGTGATTTCAACTAAGCCTTACGAAACAACGTTTTACAATCTTGCACGTGGATTACATACTCTTCTTCTATTGGACTATAGGGCTTATGAGAATAAAGCTATGACCATTAACGAAGGATTGAAGTTACTTAGAGAAGTTGAAAATGTAAAGCAAATGGGGGTTTTTACAGAGGATAGGCTTGTAGTTGGATTGGCTAGATTGGGTTACGATGATTCTAAAGTTAAAGGCGGGAGACTAGATGAGTTGATTTATGAGGATTTTGGTGAGCCACCCCACTGTATGATTGTCCCAGGAACTCTTCATTTTCTTGAGGTTGAAGCTCTCATAAGGTTGGCTGATGTTAGGAGAAGGCTTGTTGAGAATATTCCTCGTTTTAGAGGTTTTATAGAAGTTGACGCATTGGATAGGTACATACTCTGTGTTAAAAACGTTTTTAGGGAGATGAAGACTCTAGGGGAAACTAGAGAAATGTCTATTGAAAAACTTAATCTAGCATTGGAGTGGGCTAGAAACTATTACAGCGATTCCGTAGCGTTTAGACGGAAAGGAGATTTAGTCAGCAGTCTTATAGCAATCGCCTATTGTGAAGGCATACTAGAGGGGTTACGTCTTCTAAAACTCGTAGACTTTAAATGGGAGGGGGAACGCCATGAGTAAAATAGTCCTTGTTGGAGGCGTCTTCGATGTAATACACCCTGGACATATAGAGTTTCTTAAACGTGCTAAATCGCTGGCTGGTGAAGGGGGAAAGCTTGTTGTTTTAATAGCCAGAGATTCAACAGTAGAAAAGACGCGGGGAAAACCACCTATCATTCCCGAGGAAGCTAGGAGATTCATAGTTGAAAACCTTAAACCAGTCGATGAAGCTATATTAGGGTTTAAACCTCCATCTATTGAGAAGGTTTTAGCTACAGTTAAACCGGATGTTATTGTTCTAGGCTATGATCAAGAGTATTTGAAGAAGATGTTGGATGAGACTGTTAGACGGCTTGGAATTAAAGTGGAAATTGTTAAAATGGATAAGTTTGAAGATTACACGCCCAACAGCTCTTCCATTATCAAGCAACGTATAGTTGAATATTTTATGGAGAGAGGAGTTTGAAAGAGGAGAAAATCCTCTGGAGGAATACTTCACTCATTTTAAAGCTCATAGAGTTGGGTGCTTGGAAGGATTGGATCTACGTATCTACTACGGACTTAGCCTCAGACGTTGGACTTCCACAGCAGACTGTTTCAAGGGTTTTAAAGGAGTTGAACCTTAACGGGTTTATTGAAAAGAAGAAAATGGGAAGGAATATCGCTATTAGATTAACGGATAATTGTTTAAATATTTTGAGATCTACCTATGAGAAGCTTATACCCGTCTTCGAAGGATATAGAACATTCAGGTTTTCAGGTGTGGTGTTAAGTGGATTTGGAGATGGAGAACACTACGTGAAAATATACATGGATAAATTCGAAGACGCTTTAAAATTTAAACCGTATCCTGGCACTCTAAACCTTAAAATCGTCGATCTAAACGATCTAAAAACACTGTTCACTATAAGGGGACTACCCGGTGTGAAAATAGGGAAGTTTACTAAAAACGGTAGAATCTATGGTGCTGTAAAATGCTATCCAGCTCTAATAGGTAGCGAAGTAAACGGCGCCATAGTAATGCCTGAAAGGACACATTATGGACTCGATGTAGTTGAACTCATAGCCCCTGAAAACCTTAGGAAGCGGTTTAATCTTAAGAATGGGGATAGAATCTCAGTTGAAGTAAAGGTGAGTGTTTAGTGGCTGAGTTTGATGAAAAGCTCATTGAAAGACTTAGGAAAGTTCAGAGGATTGTAGCATCAAAAGCCGTAATAGAAGATCGTTTTGAAAAACCTATTCGTAGGATTGCTGGTATAGACGTTGCCTATAACGGTTTAAACGCATACGTTGCAGTGGTCGTGTTAAAGCTTTCAGATTTCAGAATAGTTGAGAAGACTACCCATAGGGGTAAAGTGGCAATACCCTACATACCGGGTCTACTTTGCTTTAGAGAAGGCCCATTAATACTCAGAGCATTAAAAAACGTTAGAGAGGAATTTCAAGTATTTATGGTTGGAGGACATGGTATAGCGCATCCTTTTAAATGCGGATTAGCCACGTATGTTGGAGTATTATCAGGCAAACCCTCTATTGGAGTATCGAGTAGATTGTTGACTGGCTGTACGTGTGAAACCCCTAGGGATCCTTTAGAGTATAAGCCTATACTGTTGAACGGAGAGATTGCAGGCTACTGTCTCAGACCGAGGAACCGTGCCAATCCAATATATGTGTCGCCTGGAAGCTTCATATCTTTAGAGACAACGTTGGAGGTCTCTATTAAATCCCTCGGACATTATAGAATGCCTGAGCCTCTTAGACTAGCACATTTAGCGGCTAATGAAGCTAAGAAGCTTCGCGTTTTCGAGTAGTTTCCTCTAAATTTCTCAAAGCTTGTTCTAGTTTACTCCTTCTAATTTCAAACACAAGATCACCCCTTGTAGTCTCCGTTATTCTTCTAGCTATGTCGAGTCTGCGTCTCAATCCAACAGACGATGCATATGGAGAATCTATCTTCATGGATTCATAGCATATATCATCCATGACCTTCAAAAATCGCTCAGCCGTATCTATATCACCACGCCGAATAGATTCTAAAGTCAAACGTCTAAGCTCACCTACCATATCTAGTAGGCCTAGAATGTACGGTACGGGTGGAGAGCGAAGCTCCTCCCAGTCGAGTATTCTATTTTCGCAAACATACGTTAGAAGAACCTTAGCTTCGCAATACTCTTGATAAGCATCTGCTATTAAATTCGAAAAGTAGAACTCTTTGTGAAGACCCCTAAGTTTTTCCAACGTTTCAAGAAGACCTGAAAATCGATCTGCCTCCAACTTAGCTTTTTCAAGAAGACCTCTATGGATTAACCCTATGACTGTTTTAGAAAGTCTTATGATATTTTTAACATTCTCCTGAATAGAGTCCCGGACGGAGTCCTTCTCAGACAGTATACTCTCAAGCTTTAGAAAAATTTCCACCAATTCGCTCATAAATACCCACATATAGATACTATCATAGGGAGCGATTTTAATTTATATTCTTTAGCATATATGTTTCCAACAACACCTCCTGCCTCTAAAATAATGAGTATCCCTGCTGCAACATCCCATGGATTTAACTTAAACTCCCAGAATCCATCAAAACGGCCTGCGGCAAGGTAACAGAGGTCGAGAACAGCAGAACCGGGCCTTCGAACCGCAAACGCTTTCATCATGAACTCACGAAAGTAACTCAGGTAGAAATCAAT
>JAWCKO010000025.1:0-11788 GCA_038851915.1 Bathyarchaeia archaeon | reverse complement strand
TAAGGCTTGAAGAAGCTTCCGCTGAGATTACTGATAGGTCTTGAGAAGCCATTTCCATAGTGGGATGAAGTTTATTGTTTTATTATCCGTTTCAGTTTTGTCTTCATAGTCCCACGTTATTATCGTAAGGTTTTTGCATCCTGTTGTTTCGGAAGCTTCTAGGAGCGGTTTGATTTCTCTCCTGTCGATTTCATCCCTTTCTCTTGCGTAAGTTACCTGTATCAACTCTTGGATTTGAGCGCCGTCTTTTAGGATAAAGTCGACTTCGCCTTTTTGGCTACTTCTCCAGTAGTAGATTTCCATCATGGGTCTTTCGTTTGTTTTTCTCATCAGCTCTAGAAAGACAACATTCTCCATGAGTTTTCCAATATCCTCGGAAAATTTTGCAACCCTTGCCAAACCAGTATCGCATAGATAAGCCTTTTTAGGCCAGCTTTCTCTCTGATACACTTTAAGAGAATATCTGTTCAGGAAGAAGATGGCCACTGAGTCTTGGACTTTATCCACGTAGCTGTAAAGCGTGTTTTTGCTAAACCCCTTTAAGCCTAAGGACTTTGATATTTTGTTTATACTGAACTCTCTTGAGAAGTTTTGGAGGAAAAATGAGAGTAGAAATCTAGCCAGGCTCATGTTTTTCAGGTTGTGCCGTTCAATAATATCTCGGAAGAGGATCATCTCAGAGTACTCCTTTAGAATTCTCGCTTTTTCAGTTTCCTCTAAGACGACCTCTGGAAAGCCCCCATACTCCAAGTAGTTCCTTAGATGGGCTTTTATCTTTGCAGCTGTGTCCATTGTTAAAGGCTCTGGGACGGCTACGTTTTTTGCTTTCAAATATTCCCTGAAACTGAAGGGTAAAAGCATGTAAGAGAAGTTTCTGCCTCTCAGCTGTGTGGCTATTTCCCTGCTTAAAAGCTTAGATGAAGATCCTGTTACGAAAATGTTGTATCGTTGCAGGTCGAGAAGCTCTCTTATGGCTTTTTCCCAGCCGTAAACGTTCTGGATTTCATCGAAGAATATGCCTGTAGGCTCACGGCCGGAAATTTCAACATAAATCCTTATTAAGTCCCTAATGCCCGTGAAGTCTACACCATAAAGCCGCGTATCCTCAAAGTTGAGATAAAGCGAACCATATCGGTTGCGGTTGATTAGCTGATAAAAATAGTAGGTTTTCCCAGCCCTACGCGGGCCGATAATGGAAATTATCTTTTTATAGGGAGTTAAAAAAATTTTTATAGCTATAAAGAAATTTTCTTAAAAAATTTTCTCTATAACTAAGAAAATAATAGAAATGTTCAAAACTTCTACTGAATATAACATAGGTCGCTCATTATACAGAGCCGTTCTAAGAGGAGTTCGAAAAACCGTAGATTTCTGGATAAAAAATGGGGGTTTAAAATGGTACGAAGAACCTTATGATGCCTAAACCACCGCCTATAAGTACTGCTATCATGTATCCAGCTACGAAGCCGCCTGCTATTGGCATTCCATATTCCTCGTATAGCTTGCTACCGCCTATTCTTAGGGTTACTGTTTTAAGGATCCAAGCTATTAGGAATGGCCCCCAGTAGCCCCATAGAATGGATATGTAGCTTGTACCTATTATGAAGCCTATGGGTTCGAATGGGAACCATATAAACCTAGCATGTAGGTAGTCTAAAACGCAGACGGTTAAGAATCCCGCTAAGACGTATGGCAGGAGAGGCTCTGTTCCTGGGAAACGTATCCAGTTGGCTGGATTTGAATAGTTATAGAATTGATTGGTAGTAACTTCATCAGACGCGTTAGGTCCTAAGGACCTGCCTCCAAAGGAGTAGAGGAGACTGAGGTGTGTTACATAGACCACGAGTTGAGCTATAATTGTTGAGATTAACATTGTTTTAAACACGACTTTATTACTCATATTCGTGAGGCTGGCCATTTTATACACGTTAAACGCTGAAAATATTGATCCTCCCGATATGGCATCGGGGCTATCCATACCCCTACGGGAGTAGTAAGCCGCTAGAACCCATTCTTGGGTTGGAGGGTCGGGTGCCGTAGGCCATATTACTACCCTCATCAAGGTATTTCCATGCTCAGCGCCTCTGGGTTGAATACCTGCTAAACCGTATATTCTGGCGTTAGCCATCCAGAAGAGGAAGTAGCTTACAACCAAAAGTAGAGCAGGGGCTATGCTTATGCCTATGCTCATAAAGAGAGCTACTAGAAGCATGAACGTAAGAACAACCATTATATAGATTCATCTATAGCTTAGCGCTTCTCTACCCTCATCTCCAATCCCCCGTCTACCTAAAGCCACTTTAAAAGTATCCGCTATATAGCGTCTGCTTAGGTATAGCTGTATGACTGCTAGACCCAGCAATCCCCCACCGTAGGAGACAGCCATGAACTTGAAGGGCGGTTGAGTTTGACCGGAAGGCATGCACCAAGCCCTACCGCATCCGCCTATGCCCTCTATACCAGTATAGAAACCCATAACATAGGCTACCTGCATTAAAATTATGTATGCTAGATGCCAGAACCAGGCGTTGAAGCTTATAGTTAAAGGTATTATGTAGCCTATAGCTATCATAACCGGGTGTTTTTGGAAAGTTGAGAGTCCTGCGACACCTGCTAATGGATGGTCCGACGTGACATACCACTGCCCTGATAAACACTGAGCTCTCCAACCGTATACGTCTGGAAACCATGGAAATACTGACGCCATAAAGACCGGTATCTGAAACACTAAGCCTAACACTATACCTAGGATGAAGGGGAAGCCCAGCCTCTCCCTTAGAGGCTTACCGCCATCCGGTATTCTTCTTAAAAGCTCGTATGCTAACATTGCATGTGGAAACGGCACCTTCTCAACATCTATCCAGTGGCGTCTGAATAGGGTGGCGACAGATATGTAGAAAGACCCTAGGAGGACGAAGAGAAGCCAGTGGTATACGATGGACGGCGCCCACTTATCCCAGGGAATCGGAACATGTCCTGTGAGGATTTGCTCCGTTACATCTCTAGGTGGAGCCATAAACCATGGTATGTAGGTAGCAGACCAATCAGATGCCACATGTCTACTGGCCACTATGTCTGACCACTCAAATGGACACCACGTGCTAACATACCATGAGCAAGTCATAGCTACAGCATATATGCATACCAGATTTACAGAACTTATCCTATTCTTTAACCCTACAGCTTTAAGTAGAAATGTCATGAGGAAGGCTAGGAAGGGTAAAGAAGTCAAGTTCATAACGCAGAGTATACTTCCCCAATTGTAGTATGTAGCAAGACCAGACGGTAGGAAATCCAGCCAAGCTATTCCAGCAGCCCCGAAGAATATGCTTAACAAGATCGCTAAAAGCCATGGAGTCTTTTCTTCAACAACTTCTCTCCCCATTTTCACGCCGAAAAACTTGTTTTCGTCGAAGCTATATATGTTCAATTGTCGACTTTTCTCATTTCTACGCCTACCATGCCTTTTAGTTGTCTAAAGGACCTCTCTAACATATGCCCCTACTGTAGCTTCTAGGTGAGGATGTTTCTTTCAGCGGTGGAAGCAGACGGTAGAAGAAGCGATTAGGGAAGATGCAGTAAGAAGCTTGGCTTCCTCTATTGGAAAGATAGCTGAATATTTTGCTCCATTCCTACTTGGTTTTAACTAAAATCCGAAAGATGCAGGGTTCATAGGTTCGCCGATAGGCTTCATCTTTCGCCGATAGGCTAAAGATGAAATAACTTTCACCTTTAGCGTGAGCAATGCTGGCCCAGACAGCGCAGCTGATGTGGCAGTCACCGATGATAAGGCGGGAAAAGCCACATACGCAAGCGGCGACGCCAATAGTAACGGAATGCTTGATGTCAGCGAAACCTGGACCTTCACAGCCACGTACACAGTTTTAGAAACAGATCCAGACCCATTAAAAAAACAGCAACCGTAACCAGCACAACTTCTGATCCCAAGCTATATAATAACGAGGCTTCTTGGACTGTTGATGTTCTCCATCCAAGCATAGACGTTGAGAAGACCGGTCCACAGTATGCTCACGAAGGAGACACCATAACCTACACTATAACGGTGAAAAACACGGGCGACTGTCCGCTCTTTAAAGTAGAGGTTAAGGGCAGTCTTCTTGGAACAATCTACAGCGACGGTTTAGATGTTGGCGAGGAGGAAACCTTTAAGGTTAAGTACACTGTCAAAAAGTATGGTCTTTTAAAGAATACGGTTACTGCTTCTGGCGAGGATAAGCTGGGCCGTAAAGTTTCTGACAGTGCTTCTTGGACTGTTGTTGTCCTTCCAAAGAGTATGGTTACAACAAGTCGCCTATGCTACTTCGACCTTGACAGTAGCGCAGATGGTCAACAGTTCCGTTTGATCTTCACCCAGGACCCGACGGTCCCGAATACTTATAAGCTGACAGCAAGCAACCCAGGACAATTCTACTACAACGTATTCTACATTGGAACTTCAGACGACCCGGTCAGTCTATTGATAAAGATTCCATACCCATTTGTAACGCAGGGTGCAGTTCCAATACATGTTTACAGTGGAGTCAGCATTGTTGACGGCTGCTTTTTACCATCGGGTGACATTACCAGTATCTTCACAATAGATCCAAAATCAATCGCCTTAGAAGACTACACGAATGGCTATGTGGAAATAACTGTTAGTGGATCAGTTCCAGGATCGGGGCTTGTCTATGTGACAATACACCTTGACTATGGATTGAAGAAGACCGTGGGCTACACGCCAGACTCTGAAAAGAACGCTGATAAACCTGCGGAAACTGATGCGATTGTTAACGGTGCTTTATACACCTTTGAGGTTAGCGGAGACCTAACCGACAGCCAAACTATTCAAAGTATGAATGTGTTTAAGCGCGACCCCGGTTTCGCAGGCCTAGTGACGGACGACCAGGGCAATCCATTGGCAGACGTTGAAGTTAGAATATATGGTCCGGACGGTAAACTTCTAGCGACAGTTAAAACAGATGAGGATGGATGGTACTTCTTCAACTACAAACACACTGGGAAGGCGGCAACATACAAAATCGTATGCAGCGGAACAATCAAAGAAGTTACCGTGAAGGCAAACCAGCTGGTACAAGTAGACTTCACGCTTTAACCCCGTTAAAGAAACCTTAAACCCCCCCATTTTTTATTTTTAAGACTAGTGAAAATCGGCTTTATTTTAGAATAGAAGGACTACATGCCTTAGAGTAGCCTAGACCAGTGAATGTAGAATGCACATCCATCCATGACGATCTGCTTCAATAGACTTAACGTAGCGTAAAAGCCTACGTGCATTCCCTAGGCTGGAGGCGTTTAGAAGGAAGTGTTTTTCAACGGTCGGCTCGTCATTCATCTAATTTTAAGATGCCCATCTTAACTCAGAGAAACAGGCTCTAAAAGGAGAAAATAGGGGGTTTGCGGGGGATTTCACCGCTCATTTAATCTTCTACTCATAAGGTAGGCGTCTTCACCGTTTAGATAGTATCCTTTAATTATGCGAACGATTTTGAAGTCTAAGCTTCTATACAGGTTTATGGCTGGTGTGTTTGAAACGCGGACTTCAAGATAGCATTCTTCAGCACCATAGTCTTTAAGTCCTTTTAAAGAACTGATCATAAGAGATTTTCCAACACCTTTACGTCTGTGCTCTGGTAAAACCGCTATGGAAATTATATGTCCCTTCTTAACTACGCTTATTGGTTTATGGTTAGATAGTCCTCTTTCAACCCTAGACATTACATAGCCTATGATCTTACTATTAATTTCAGCGACGTAGAAAGCTTTAGGGAAACTTTCATAGTGGCTCATATAGAATGAAGACGTATAGTTTTCAGGTAGACATGTCAAATTTATATGCATAACTGCATCTAAATCTTGAGGCTTGAAATTTCTAAGAGTGAAGCTTAACCCCAATTCATGTTCACTTTTAAATGCAAAATCTAGATTTACACTTTTAAGGTTTTCGAGAGTTTTCTCGCTGAAAACTTGAAACCCATCTCTTTAAACTTCGAAGTTCTACTTTTCATGGAAAAGCTATGGGGTTCTCAATATTGAAGTCTAACTACAATATTGCTGAATAAGACTACCTAAAGCTTAACTCTTAGAAAGAAATAAGTTGATGGATAAAGTTTTTCTAGAGTATTCCCTTCCCCTTCAAGTATAAATGGTAAATGTCTTCTAGCACTCTAACGTCTGTTAAAGTATCCTCACCTGACGAGCGAAATGGCTCTCCCCTTAATACGCATTGTATGAAGTGTTCCGCCTCCCGCTTGTAAGACCACGTCCACATCGGCTTAGGTATGGGACGTATAAACTCTTGAACCCCGCCAGCTTTATACACTTCTACTTCAGCCGGAACATTTTTCAACAGTAGTGGGGGTGCCCAAGTCTTTATCCATCCATGTTGAAAGTATACCTCTGTTACTTCATCCCAACGGTAGTGCGACATCTGTCCAGATTCGATCGTGGCTCTTACACGATTCATGTCGAAGACTACTATACCAGTCATTCCATCTCCGTCAAAGTCTACGTATTTTACAGTCACTCTATCGCCTGCGTCGAGAAACCATCTTAACAGGTTAACATTATGCGTATACTGCTGTAGATAACCTACATACGAGTTTAAATAATCATTCGGCAACCACCTAGGTTTTACGATCGGCGGCTCGGGCGGCTTCTCATCAGTCACCTCCATAGGTGTATCTATGTTGCATACCCATTCGCCGCAGAAACCGTGATTACGCGCTAGAACCATCCTTCCAAGCTCACCATTCTCCCTATAATTCGATATAAGATTTTCAACCAGCTCATTTCCAGCATCATAACGCTTCATGTAAGCAACCATGAGTCGACCTCCTCCAGCTTTGCTCGCAGCTAGTATTCTCTCAGCCTGTTCAACGGAAACAGCCATAGGCTTCTCCATGAAGACATGTTTTCCAGCATTCAATAAATCTCGTGCAACTTCACCCTGTAGTGTAAAAGGTGCTGAAACACCCACAGCATCTATATCCGGGTCTTCAGCCAGCTCTAAGTGGCTTCTATAGAAGCGTGGAATTCCATACCTCTTCTGAACCTTCCTCCCCAGTTTTTCCCTGACTTCTGCTACAGCTAAAAATTCACATTCAGGTATGCTTCTGAAATTTGGAATATGTACCTTCTGAGCCATAAAGCCGCAACCCACGTATCCAAATCTTACACGTTCAGTCATAAAAGTCAACCTCTAACAGTTTTCAATTACTCACATTGAAATTTATAAGGAATATTTTCAATCGGCCACTCGAATAGGCTTAATTCTAAGTGGATCAGGGAATTCTATTACACTATGAATGAGAAACAGGTATTTGATTAAGATTCGATTAAGAAAATACGAGAAGTCTTAAAATGGCAAGGCCCTTCTAAGGTATGACAGAAGTGGTTACGTCACCGGAAAACTACTATTTCATGGATAGACTCAGTGAATTTTCCATACCTTTAAGGGCGTAAATATGGAAAATCTCCATAAAAATATAATGGTAAAATCTAGAGGGGATTTAAGATACCTTGGATTCAGAAACGCATATTTTGTTACTACTGACCTTGTCATCCACTACTGTTAGAGTAAATAGACGATAAACATAGTTTAACGCAGATTGATTCAATAGACAGAAAGTAAAAGGGTTTAACAATCATTTTAACGGATTTCCTGCCGCATAAATATCATGTATGATGCGATGAATGCAATAGCCGTAACCAGCACTAGTACTAGAATGTTAGGCCACGCCGAGGTTAAACCCTCCATTATGGAGATGCCTCTAACCTCCGCAGGATTTCTAGGTCCAATGGCCATCCCAGTATAAACATTTAAAATGTACTGCGCAATTCTGCCGAAGTGGTAGTTCGGTGTAAAACTATTTATAGCTTCCGTTATAACTGTACGGCTCCTCATCTCCTCCATTAGTTGTTCCATTTCCTCCCTAGTCATGTTTTGTATGTTTTGGCCGATGCGGATTGGTCTAACTGTGAAGGCGACCAAGGAAGCTATTATAGGTATGACAAATGTGAAGATTGCCCATAGCACAACTCCAATAATCATACTTTGCGTAGTCCTCTTTGAAACAGTTGATAGCAGTACCGCTATGCTATAGTATGTCATAGCGAAGAGTATGGAGAATGCTATGAATAAGACTAGTCTAGTAACCTCTTCACCCGTAGGTGTAACACCTAGAATAAATACGACACCGCTTATGTTCATAATAGATGCTACAAGTATCGCTAGGGAAGTTGCTAGAAGAGCTGCGAGGAATTTCCCGTTTATGACGATATCTCTATATACAGGTTGAGCGAGGACGATCTTCAATGTGCCCTTCTCCTTTTCACCCGATATGGCATCGAAACCTAGCGCTAAACCTATTATTGGTGCAAAATAAGACATCATTGCTATTAGTGTGTACGCTGCTCTACCTAAGAATCCTCGAGGCATAGCAATCCCAGGTATGTTAATGTTTTGCATTACCGTAAGATAGACTGATGCTATAGCTACTGTAAGCAGTAAACCGAAGACTATTACCAGCACTATGAATCGTCTCCCTTTCACTATATCGGAAAACTCCTTTAATGCTACTGTGAATGTGTTAGGCATATTCTACATCTCCCCCTTATAATACTTCATAAACAAGTCCTCCAACGTGGGTTCTTCTATTTGGAGAGTTGAAATCTCTAATCCAAGGCTTAACGCAGTCTTACTTATCTCAGACCTAATATCTCTACTCGCTCTTATAAGTATGGTGTCGTCTTCTCGTTTAACCTCAACAACCTCATTAAGCTGCGTTATACTCGCAATTAGCGGCTGTATGTTTCCGGCAACTTTAACGCGAATCCTATAGCCTTCTTCAGCCATCATTTTCTCTGTGAGTTCTCTAACCCTCCCTTGAACTATTAATCTACCTTGATTTATCACAGCTATAAAGTTGCAGAGAGGCCCAACTTCAAAAAGCAGATGCGTACTAAGCATTATAGTCTTACCCTCTTTACTGAGTTTAACAACCTGTTCTCTGAAAGCCCTAGCCCCCTCAGGGTCTAATCCAGCAGTAGGCTCATCGAATATTAAGAGCTCAGGGTCTTTAATGAGGGCTTGAGCTATACCAAGCCTTTGCTTCATTCCCCTAGAAAAACCTCCAACCTTCCTATCCTTAACCTCATATAGTCCCACCGTCGCCAATACCTCCTCAACACGTTTCCTCCTTTCAGCTTTAGGTATGTCGTTTAACGCCGCTATATACTCAAGGTTTTGTTCAGCTGTGAGATGGTCGTAGAAACCGAATGGGTCTGGCAGAAGTCCAACTTTCTTCCTTATTTGTAAGGACTCTTTTACTATGTCATATCCAAAGATTTTACCTGAGCCATTTGTTGGAAGAGTCAACCCGGTTAACATCATAATTAGCGTTGTTTTTCCAGCACCATTAGGACCAAGCAATCCAAAGACCAAGCCCTTCTCAACCTTTAGGTTTAAACGGTCTACAGCTACCACAGTCTTTCCCTCTGATTTGTAGATTTTCGTCAAATCGTATGTTTCAATTGCATAACTCAAACTTTTTCACCTCCTTCCAATCTTCCTATATACAAGGAATAAACCGATTATGGCGACCATGATAAGGGCTCCTCCGTAGATGATCCAACTCGTTTCATGGAAAACCTCAGCCCTCAATGTAAACTTCTTAGACTCGGCTTGATCTGATAAAACGTTAAAATCGATGTAGTAGTTTCCTGCGTTGACATCCGCCTCCGTTTTAATCGTTATGGTGAATGTGTATTCTTCATCCGCCTTTAGAGTAGACGTATAACTGGGCGTGACGTCAACCGTGAATCCATCAGGTATGCTTCCAGTTACAGCGGCGACTCTAACATTTGTAATTTCTTGAGTACCAGTGTTCTTAACAGTGACATCAAACGTCGTTTCTCCTCCAACGCTTAAAGAAGTGTAAAAGTTTGTGGTGGTTACAGTAAGCTGATATAACCCTAATACATTTAAAGTTAAATCCGTTATGCTTCTCACGTTTAGATCGGCTACGGAGACAGTAAAACTATATAAACCTAACTTTTGCTCCTTGGGTATGGAAACAGCTACGTAGAATTCTTTCGAGCTGCCAGTTTCAACATACATTCTCGTAATCTCCTGTTTATTTGCGTCTTCAAACCAAACCTTTAAACCATCAGGTATTTCTTCAGCAGTGAGATTCAGCAGCTGGTCATATCCTCCAGTATTGGATACTTTAATCTTGAATCGGGTGCTAGATCCCGCATAAACGTCAAGATAGGGTGGTACCGCCGTTAACTCGATACATGGTTTTTGTCTTTCTACTATTAACCGTATAAGCAGCTCTCCGGATATAGCTTGAGATTTAGCTGTGAATAGGAAGATGTATTCTCCGTCGTTTACGTTTGAAGGTGCTGATACTTCAACTATTAAGTCAGCGGAGCCACCGCCATCCAACATTATATCCGATACGGCTTCACCGCTACTGCTTTCAACTGATATCCCCCAACCTGGCGGTCTTGGATCGATGGAAATGCCGAACCTCTGTTCCACATCTGTAGGGTTCTTGATCTTCACTTGAAATTTAACGGTATTCCCAGGTGTGACGGTTTTTCCTGGAAACTGGCAGAATACTATGTTTTCACTTAAAGGTTGTATTTTAACTTTGAACTCTAGCGAGGAATTTATTGAACTGGCGGCTACTAATCTAAGTGTATATTCTCCAATAGAAACAGTAGAGGGTACTGTAACTTCAAGTTGGAGATTCAAATTTTCCTTAGGTGACAATATAAACCTTGAGGCTTCTCTACTATTCTGAGTTAAGGTTCGTATAATCCAATCTTCAGGGTTTTCCGTTGAAAGTTTCACTGTTTCATAATCTTCTCCACTGTTTTTAATCGTAAATGGAATGGATAGCCTCCTACCAGGTTCAACTGTTAGCTCTAGGGTAGAACTGTACAATTGTATTCCCCTCTGTAGTACTATTTCGCCTAAGTCTAAGTTTTCATCCCCCAGCATGATGCTTTTGGTATATTTAACATAGCCTGATTTTGAGAAATAAAGCATGTAACTATTAGATGACCCCAATCCAATTGTAAAATAACCAGCCATCCTACTGGTTACGCTTTTAACGAGGAAACCGTCGGAAGAATATACGTCTACTGTTGCGTTTTCCACAGCATTACCCATTTCATCTACCAGTCTACCGGAGACTGTAACAGACGGCTTGACGTATACCGTCATTGTTAAATAGTAGTTTAACGTTCCTATGGCTGCTAAAGCTATATCATACTCCGTATCTACAGATGCAGTCGTAGGAATACATAACTCTAGCTGAAGATTTTGCTTGCTAGAGGGTGGTAGATAAATCTCTGTAATCTCATGGTTATTCTGGTCTAAAATCTTCGCAGACCAGCGGCTCGGTTTATACACGATAAATTCTACAGTTTCAATAGTATCCCCTTCATTGCTTACTATGAATGGGATGATGATTTTACTGCCTAAACCCGCCACTAATCTTAAAGCCGAACTGTAGAGTTTTAAGGCTCTAGGCAGAGTGATAGTGCCCACGTTCATATTGCTTGAAACGGTAATGGTTTTTTCAACCTTAATATAACCTGCTTTTGAAAAGCAGAGCTTATACTGTTGACCGCTTTCTAACGTTAACGCAAAATATCCATCTGAATCGGTGAGGCTCTGGTCGATGAATGCTCCGCTTAAACTGTAAGCTTGAACTAAAACATCATCTAGCTTTACTCTACTATCATCTAAAACTAC
>JAWCKO010000024.1:9791-12368 GCA_038851915.1 Bathyarchaeia archaeon | reverse complement strand
CCCCAAAGACGACTTCGACTTCAACGGAGTTGAATGGCAAAACCAGACTGCCATAGCCAACGCAGATACTTGGACTAAAGACTGGAGCAAGGAGCTTCCTAAAACCAAATTCGTAGCCTTCTACGGCTTCGTCAACCACAGCGACAACCCCAAAATAATCGGAACCAAATTCAAGGAAGGAAGCACAGGGCAAACTACAAGAGACGTCGTTATGCATGGAAGAATGCGAGTTGAAGATGTGCCAAAATGCTTCTTTGAACCAGTAATCTACAAGGGCGGAGAAACAGTATACGTTGAACACTACGCCATTTCATCCTTGGCTGGAGGAGACGAAGAACTAGAGTTTCTAGCGTTAGTCTGCGAACCCTACGGAGCAGTAATAAGCCGCAAACTACCATACTAGGTGACTCATAAATGGGCAGAATAGCCAAGAAGTATGGACGATTCTACGACCTAAACATAGTCCACGATTTAACCCTCAAATACGGAGCAGTCAAAGTCCTAGAAATCCCATTCACTGCACAAACCACAGGCATAGACCTTCCCGCTAAAGCAGCCATCCTAGAAGCGCTCGTCGACGTCACCACAGCCGACTCAGGCATAACCATAGACGTTGGACTGAAAAGCACCGAGTCAGGTGGAGACGCAGACGGCTTCCTAGACGGCGTAAGCGTAGCTTCAACAGGACTGAAAAAGGGCGAAAACACCATAACCGCAGGTAGCAACAACACATATGTTTCAGGCACAACCATAGGCGTATTCCTAAGAGACCTAATAGTAGGCGAAGACGTTGCTAACGGCGGAGACGGCATGGTTTGCAGAACACCCTTCTTAAGCGACAGCGTAACCGCAAAAAGCGTAACATACACCTGCTCCGCAGGAGCCGACACAGCCACAGGCAACATCTACATAATCTACATTGAATTCGAGTAAACCCTTTAAAAGCGCATTCACCTATATATAAAAGGAGTGCATAAAAATGGTAGATAGAAAAATATATTCGGAGAAGTTTGAGCCAGTAGTTCAGCCTAACGAATACATCCAAACCTTCCCCACAGTCAACTACTACATTGTAAAAGCCATATACCCCTTGCCACTACTTGAAGTAGACCTATGCGACTCAGACCATTTAAACGCTAACCTAACCACAACCGAATCAGCAGAAGTTGAAATAGACGACGTATACCTAGACGACTTAGAACTAGCCCAGCTTAGACTAATACCCAGAGACGACTTCGCAGTAACTTGGATGGCGAAGCCCAAAGCAAGACCCTACATAACCACGAGAAATAGGACATGGCAAATTCAAGGAATCATGGACGACGCCAGAACAAACCCAGCCAACGAACACCTCCAAACCCAAGAAATATACCAGTTCGAAGACACAGAATTCTGGATTAAAGCCAAAGCCAACACCACAACCCTAACCACCGCCAGACTCGAATTCTTCGGATACCGCTTCATCCTAGAAAAAGTCACACGCGAACAAATACCAGCAGGACTAAAACCAACAGTAATCCCAACAGAAGGCTAACCTCCTAGGACGAAGGCTAACCTAGGACGTCAAAGTAATGAACCTTACCAACGTGGGGGACATCAAAGTAATGAACCTTACCAACGCCTTTCTAACGTTCACCACCATCGCCTACTTCACAGCATTAACATTCCCAAAACCCTTAACAAAAAACCTCCCCATTTTCCTAGAAAGACTTTTAATGCTCATAGGCGGTATATGCCTACTAATAAACCTACGATTAAACATTCAACTCCTATGGCTACTCTACGCAATAGCGTGGACTTTCCACGCTGGACTAAGCTACCTCGGCTACATACAATGGAACGTGCTATGGCAGAAAAAACCTTCAAGCAAAGCTCAAATCGCCATGTTCACATGGGACGCTCTAGTTGCCATAGCCTGCCTACTTAAAGTGTAAAAAAGGTGAAAATATGTCCCACCTTTACAATATGCTTCCCTTTCTAGAAGGTTGGCGAGGACACTACTTCACAAAAACCGAAACAGTTACAAAAGGAGAATACAAACTTGTCTACTCAGAAATGAGCATAGGCTGGCTAATCTTCTTTCTCTTCACCACCACCGATGCCTTCGGCAGCACAAAATTCACATACCTCGGAGAAACCAACATTCAAATCCCAAACGCGCTTTACCTCACAGGCGCCGTAATGCCTCCACCAGGCGGAACCTACCTACTCGAATACATACGCCCATCCACCCTAAGCACAGCAGGCATCTACAGCATGGCAAACTTTGTAATGGCTGAACCTATGCCAGTTAAAGGACTAGTCAGAATAGAACTTGGCCTAGAACAGGAAAGCACCCAAACCACAGCCACCTCAACAGTAATCTTCATGTACATTGAAATAACCGACATAAAAGCCTTCACAAGAAGCTACCGAAAATTCAAATACGGGTGGCTAGGCTCAGTCCTCAACGCTATAGCTCGCCTACCAGGATTTGCAGGCTTAGCCTTATCCCCCGAACTAAAAGGGGTTATGGATTAATGGCTAAAACATGTGTAACTCAGGAGAGAATTGAAGCTTACAACAAAGCGTTTGAAT
>JAWCKO010000024.1:6689-9699 GCA_038851915.1 Bathyarchaeia archaeon | reverse complement strand
ACCAATAGACTATGAAAGGTTAAAGAGGGCCTTTGGAAGAGCAAACAAAGCTCAGAAAATAACAGTTAACCTTGGAACAGCACATTTAGGCTATCCAGACCCAAACTCCCTTTTAGCTACAGGTGGACAGCGCATAACCATACTTGATAAAAGCACTGGAACCTTCACTTTAACTATTCTATTTCAAGACGGTTCAACCATACAGCTAGACAACACTGAGCTTAGCAACGGAGACATACTCGACTGGGACTTCTACGCACTTTACATAACAAACACGTCACAGATTGGGCAGTCCTTAAAACTAATAGTTGACTACCGTATAATAACAGGAATAGAGGGATACTAAAATGCCACTAAATACTGTGGAGGATGAGATGAGTACTAATACTCACATGGTTGTAAAAATAGAAGATGAAGACGCTTTTCGGAAAAATTGGGAGTGAAAGTATGAATAAGAAAAACGTAGTGATTGCGGCAAGTGGGGTCATAGTAGCTGCGACTGTAGCGTATGTTGTAAATTGCGGCAAGTGGGGTCATAGTAGCTGCGACTGTAGCGTATGTTGTAACACGAAGTAAAGCTAAAGCGCCACCGCCTTCACCACCGCCTTCACCACCGCCTTCACCACCGCCTTCACCACCGCCTGAATTGCAGGTTTCTTTCTTTGATTTTCATCTTGTTAAAATGGACGGCGAGGGTAGAACAGTAAGACAACTAACTGGCGAAACTCAAAAAGATTACCAGTATTATCCACAGATAAAAGTGGTACTTGACGCAGATGGCGTATATGTTGTAAAGTGGAACTGGAACAACAAGTTTCCAGATGGTAGGCAGGCATCAGAATCTGGAAGTATACTGAACACTTTTGAAGGAAAAAAAGGTGAGTCTGTTGTAGTAGAGCTTATAGATAATAGACCAGGGATACCTGGTGGAGGAGAAGGTTTGCGTGATACTAACAGAAATGGAAGCATAGCTATAGGTGACGTAGATTTTGTAGGTTTACAAATACTTGACGGCGTATGGCACAGTTTTCGCTCTGACGTATATATTGAAGTAACAAGTCCATCTGGTAAAAAAGCTTTTGCCAGTGGTACGCTTTCAGAAATATTCAAGTATAATCCACCTTCACCACCGCCATCTTCGCAAGCTGTTGTAAATGTAGAAGTATACACTTACAATAAATACTACGGTTATTACTTAAGTCCAACTGGTGAAGTCTACATATATAAGAACGGTCAAGAAGTATTCAGTGGCACTGCGCCAGATGGAGTAGCAACAGTAATATTACAGACAGGTACATATACTTTTATTGGTAAAGATTTTCGTGGAATTAGTGGTCAAGCTACTGTAACGATAACTGGTGATACTACTGTGAGAATACACTGTGGAGGATGAGGATATGAGTAAGAAAGATGATGAAGATGATGAGTGTGTAACGGAAAAACTGTGCGAAGCTCGTAGACAAACCATCCAAGAGCAGATAGACGGCATAAAGAAAACTATTTACATAACTTCAACTGCTGTAGCTACAGTCGTAATAGTGGTTCAGTTCGTTTTAAACTTATTCAAGTAGTAAAGGAGGTGAAAGCTTGGCTAGAACAAAGTTCGTTCATAAAATCGGTTTAGGCGTCTTAGTAGGCATTGTTCTCTTTGCAGTATTCTTTACCGCAGTATACGGTTTAGTAATATCTGCTAATGCTATAGCAGTGGCTTCTGGCGCAGCTGTAGTGCCATTTAATCCGCCTTGGGCTTTCCCGTTATTAATAGGCTTTGTCGGCTTCGTAATACCTATAGCTGGCATAATAAGCGTGGACTTCGATGAACGTGAAACAGAGAAAGCACAATAATCGAGGTATAAAACATGAGTGATAAAAACGATAATACGCTTGGAATAATAGGTCTAGTAATGCTAGGCATACTCGGCTTTAGTGCTATCTTGTTTATAGCCACTAGGACTACTGTAGTAACTGTTGAACGTACCGATAAGGGTTACGTTATAATAGAAAAGAGGGTTTAACGTGACTAAGGCTTTTGATACCGCTTTGGCTATGATTCAAGCTGAAGAAATGAGTAAACACATAGCTGAGCGTATAGTTGTTGAAGTTAAACCTGAACTTAAGTCTTCAACTTACGTTGATAGACGTTCAAACATTACTCTACCTATAATACTTTTTGATGAGAAAGGCAGTGGTACTTTGAAGGAGCTTGTTTTAAAGTCCTCCGTAAACACTTATAAAGTAATTATAACTGCTGATGGCTATGAGCTCTACAATAACGACTGGAACTGGTTTTACTCAATGTCACAGGTAGTAAAAGAAATTGCAGCTTTTCAAGAGAACAGCACTTATATACTCTCAATAGCTGATTTAAAGTTTACTCGTAGCTTGAGAATATCACTCAGAGCTACAGAAACTGGTGTAACGTTAACTGAATCGTTCTTAAAAGTAGATATTGCAAAGGAGAGGATTGCATGAGTAAAAATTTAGACGAGCTCTTAAGAAAAATAGGCAACAACGTCGTATCGCTTATAGCTACTAGCAGGAATCTCGGTGCAGACTACGAGGAATTAATTGAATTGCTGAGAAAGTTGTCTGACAATGATGCTTTAAGCGGAAAAGAGCGTATGGGAATGAGAGACAGAATCATACTTGAGCATAGAGATAAGAATGGAAATCTCATAGCTAAATGGGATAGCGGCTGGAGTGACAACGGTTTGACTAACGCTGGGTTTGCTGAGGTTGCTGGGTTAATCACCGCAGACGTTGGTGGTACTGGATGGGACTATATAGCTATTGGTACTGGTACTACTACCCCCAGTGAAACAGATACAGCTTTAGTAAATGAAGTAGATAGAAAGGGAATGGATACTGGGTACCCATCTGTTAGTGGGAGTACGGTTACATTTCAATCCACATGGACTACTAGTGAACCATCGGGACAGCCATATGCAATTACAGAGCTAGGATTATTCACAGCTAGTAGTGGTGGAACAATGTTAAATCGAATAGTATT
>JAWCKO010000024.1:2857-6679 GCA_038851915.1 Bathyarchaeia archaeon | reverse complement strand
TCAAACCGCGCTTGTTACTGAAATTAAGAGGAAAGCTGGAACTGGAAGCAGAGTTACAACAACAGTTACTAACGACACGCATCAACTTGTTGTTACCTTTAGTGCAGCTGATGGCTTGTCTGGTACGAGCGCAGTAGCAGAATCAGGAGAATTCAACGCATTAACTGGAGGAACCATGCTTGATAGACAGACATTTTCTGTTTTGAATATAAACTGGGATGCTGGAGACACGTTGCAAGTAACATGGAAAGTTCAAGTTAAACAAGCTACTTGAAAAGCTAATTTACGTATTAACAAGTTCCCAGTTGATGAATTGGGTGGCAATAAGTGAGTTGATAAGTAATGGGCTGGTTGACTGGCTGGCAATATCGCAAAAGTCACGTTATCAATCCTGCTACTGGTGCTGGAACAGGTTATCAAGTGGGCATTAAAGTTTATTATGGCACTGGAACTGATGGAACGGAAACAGTTGATAATGACGGTTTTGGGAAGGTTTACCTTAATGGCAAATGTCGAACAGACTTCGGGGATGTCAGGTTTAATGATGATGATGGTTCTACGCTTCTTGACTGTTGGATGGAGGAGATGGTTGGTTCTTCCTACGCTTTATTCTGGGTTGAAGTTGCTGATAGTTTAGAGTCTTCTGCTCAAACAATTTACATTTACTATGGCAAATCAGATGCAACTTACCCTTATTTAGCAAGTGATTTAGTGCATGGAGAAGCAACATTTCTTATTTTCGATAATTTTGAAGATGCTTCTTTCGATACTAGTAAATGGTCTAATCAGTCGGCTACTGTGACTGAATCTGGTGGCAGATTAAGAGTTGACACAACGACAACGTATAGTGGAGTAAGGTCAGTTAATGCGATTGACCTGTCAACTGGCAAAGCAATGAAGGCGAGAGTGGCATTTGAAGTTCCTATTGGTGCAGATGGGCAACAGAACGCCGTCGGATTTTGCAATGTGACAGGTGCTACAACTTGGTGGCTACAAAAGTATATTTGGAGTCCAAGAGCATATGAATATACATACATGCGGTGGGAATTTTGGCATGGTTACGATAGTTCCTACGAAATTTCTTTATCAGGCAATGGATTGCTTGATGGGAACTATCATAAAGCAACTCTTAAGGCAGTGCAAGGTTCCCCAGCTGTTTGTTGGATGGATGAGTTTGGACCTTGGTCTACTCCGCATAATGTTAGCACAACAACTTGGTATCTGTGGATTTCGAAAGGTTACAATTATGCTGACGGATACACGGATATTGATTGGGTTTTCATTCGCAAATGGGTAACGCCAGAACCAGCTCATGGAAGCTGGGGAAGCGAGGAAACGCCGCTTATTGAATTAACTTTAACTGAAAACTTGGGTTTGATTGACGGTATTACGAAATCTTCTTCTCTCACTAAAATTGAAAACTTGGGCTTAATTGACGTTTATTCTCGTACTTGGTCGGTTTACAGAATTTACTCTGAGTATCTTGGACTAATAGACTCATTAATAAAGCAACCAAGCAAAATGCTGGCTGAAACTATGGGTTTACTTGATTCTACACTTAAGTCGCCATCAATAGCAAAATTTGAATCTTTAGGCTTAACAGATTCTATTTTTAAGTTACCGTCAATAGTAAAATCTGAATCTTTAGGTTTGCTTGACTCCATTCTTAAGTTACCGTCAATAATAAGATTTGAATCTTTAGGCTTGCTTGACTCTGTTCTTAGGTCATCGTCAATAGTAAGGTCTGAGTCTTTAGGTTTAACAGATACCTTTTCTCGTACTTGGTCGGTTTACAGGACTTATAATGAGTTACTTGGCTTACTCGACGTTTCTTTGAAAGAAACAAGCAAAACGCTTCAAGAACCTTTAGGCTTGTCTGACAGCTTTAGTAAAGTTTGGTCAGTTCAAAGAGTTTTCACAGAATCTATAGGTTTGACAGACTCCGTTTCGAAAGGAGTTACTCTTCTTTTAACTGAAATTCTTGGTTTACTTGATAGAACTTACTGGGCTTTAAATCCTGTAGACTTAATTCCTGTAATAAGAAAACTTATACAACTGGAGGAGATTGAAAGATGTGCTTAGAAATAATCCATAAGTTGAAAGAACTTTTAGAAAAAACTTTGCAGCTACAGACAGTAGTATATGCGCACGGTGAAAGACACGAACCGGGAGGTGGCGACCCAATATCAGGCATACCGCCAGCTTTACACGAACAGACGCATAGAGATGGCGGAAGCGACCCCATTTCTGGACCGTTAAAGCTTGACGCTATACCAAACATAGACTGGGCACGTATATCTGCGAACTTTCCTAGAACTATAGCTGAGCTTCTTTCTAATCACACCAAAACAGTTCATGACGCTTTAGGAATTGACGCAGATACCGTTGATACTTTTCACGCAAACGCTTTAGAGAAAATTGCCAATAAAGGAGTTGCTTCTGGTTACTGTGAACTTGACGCTTCTGCATTAATACCTATTACTAGGGTACCTACTATTCCGTATTCTAAAACGGATTTCGCTAATCAGAACTTATTAACTAGTTCAACTCCTACTTTTGCTGACTTAAGCATCACAAACTTAAACTACATTGAAAAAGGGAAACATATACCGATTGCTGTACGTATGCAGGAAAACTCCTTCGTTTACGTTGATTCTCCCTATCTTGTCTGCAGAGGAAAATCAAGACCACTGCTAACGGCAGGCGGTTATTACGTAGAACCGCGTGAAGACACTTATGAGCACTGTAGCTGGATTACTTTAAAAGAATACGGCTATGGCACTTATCAGTGGATAGCAAAAGTTGGCGGAACTACTTGGGGTGAAGAATACGCGTGCGGATTTGAGCATCATCACGGTTTTCCGCTTGAAGGCTTAATAACCTTTCTACGATTATATGACGCGGGTGGACTTAAACATAGATGCTGGACTAGTTGGAACGGAAATCAACAAACTACAGACCTTACTGAAGAAAACTGGACAACAGAGCGCACTTTCAAGATAGAATGGACAAGCACTTACGTAAAATTCTATATTAATAACGTTTTAAAAGCAACACACAGCACAGTAGTACCACAGGACAGCATGGGCTTCTTTTCTGAAGCTTGCGCTTATAGAGGCGGCACTACTGAGTCAGTAGCGTACTATAAATTAAACACCTTCGAAAAAATAGCGTAGGGAGGGTTCTTAAACCTTAAAATGCAACAAAGCGGGAGAAACCCAATGCCTAGGCGCAAGTCTATAGTTCAACAAGCTCAAGAGTCAATCAGCGACTCCAACTGGTGGCTAACCTTCCTAAAATCAAGAGGCTTAATAAGCGAAACTGCACTCGCTCCTCCTTCTAGTCTGGAAGCTCAAGAAGGACAACTTAACCAGGACATGATTACTTTTGCCTATCGTGTAGCTGAAAGACTTACCCCGTTAAATGGTTTAGACGCTCAAGCACGTGCACGCGCCTTAAAAGTTCGTGAGCGATTCCGCAAAGAGTTAGAAAATGTTTTCTTAGGCCACGAAGACTTTCAAAACTGGTTCAACAGAACACGCTCTCAACTAGGGCTACATCTCGTAGACTTTACCCAAATAATCTATGAAAGCCTACAAGGATTGAAAAGCCCAGAAGCTCGGGAACTGAGAAAGCAATACGGAGAAACCCTTACAAAACTGAAAAGTTTATACAGCGTGTAGTTCATGGTTAACCGCCTCTCAGCCAAAGAAATCGCAGACTTGCTACGCAAATTAGAGATGTTACCAGTCGAACCTAAAGCTCCAAAGAAAATACATAGCCCTCAATAGAATCCCCATTCTCCAACCGCAAAAGCGCCCG
>JAWCKO010000024.1:0-2847 GCA_038851915.1 Bathyarchaeia archaeon | reverse complement strand
ACAGTGACTTTTTTACCTAGCGTCTCACTTAAACGTCTAGCAGCCTTCCACACAGTCTGGCGTCGAATAGGCTCCTCTCTCGTATCCTCAAAAAAAGCCTCTCCATCCTCCTTCAAAATCTCAACCAACTCACTGTAAGGAATAATCCTATAATACTTGACCACTTTCTCTCTAATCCGATGAACTCTTCCACTAGGCAAAGTTGACACAAAGTTTACACTGATAACGCTTATTTATTAGGTTTACGATACTTTTAAAGCCTAAAATAAATACAATACTACTCAAGGTGAAAAATATGCCTGCAAAATGGACAAGAGTTAGCCCAGCAGTACTGGCTGCAACAACGCCAATTAAAGGTGGCACAATGATTATGGCCACTGCTGCCAAAAAACATCTAACCGTATTTGTCCGCAATCGACGCGCTCCTGGTGCTGGGCGGTCAGATGTGAAGGCTGCGTTTACAAGTGCAGCCCATGGGACTCTGGGGATTCCAGCACGGGCTGAAAGAAACGTTAAAATCCAAGAGGCTATATTGCGCGCTGGACTAAAGACAGGAGTTTACCATAAAAAGTCTAGGGCTAGACCAGGAAGCCCACTGTACGGCAAAGTTTACACACTTGGAGGCGCAAAGTAGCCTCTAGTAGCCTCTCCCCCTCTTTTTTCTCAGCTACTCCAGCGGTTCGCCTATAAGTTTCTCCAATCGGCCTCTCGGAGTGCCAGCAAACCAGAGGCTTCTCCCCTTCCAGCCCTTTTTAATCGTCTTTTTCACTTCTTCAGGAGTTACGCCAGTTACACCATAGGCTTCCAGCCCAGGCGGAGAGGTTGAATAAATCAAGTCTTCTATAGTTTCATAGATGCCTGTGCTGGTCAAGTGACAAATGGCGTCAAAACGCCAGTTTTCCTCTGTATCTTCCCTCCATGGCATAGCAACTCTTCCGTGTAATGGAATAAGGGCAAATGGTTTACCTGCTTCCACGTCAGCAATAAACTCTCGAACACTCTTAATTAAAGCATCCCAACTTTTATACGGTAACTTAATTCTCTCATCAAACCGTTCACGGTACTCCCTTGGGTCTCTTCCAACGCGCGCCATTTCATACATAAAATACTTCCACAACTCCCTCTCCTCTTCAGAGCTAGTTGCTCTTGGGAAGGGAAGTGGACTTAAAGGGTATTTTGGGAGCTCAGCAGGGTAAATCGCCCACTCTTCAGGCACTTCAATTTCAACCCGTGGAGGCGCAACAGGAACCCGCTCCACCTTAGGCGCAGGCATGTAGCTTGCAGCCATTTTAATAACTGTTTCCCTAGCCTTTTCATAAGACATCGTTTTAACCGTCGGCACAATCTCCGCTTCGAAGTATAATTTAGCCTCTCTTGGATAAGTGCCTAAAACACGTCTAACTTCCAACTCCCAAAGTTTATGTAACTCCTCAACTTGAGCTTCAGTCAACTCTGTAGGCTTTGTGGGCGGAGGCGCTCCAGCCCTTATCCTTTCCAACTCCTTCTGAGCAGTCTCTTTCCTAACCTTTTCCAATTCCAGTTCTCTGCGAAGCTTCTCAACGTTCCTACTTAGCCTATCAATCTTGTCCTCCAACGCCTTAACATTTTCAACCTTCCTCAAGTCTTCCTCCTTAACTATGAAGCCAAGCTCTTCAGCCTTTGACAAGGCTTCATCCAAGCCAACTTCAACAGGCTCCTTCGGCAAAGCCTTAATCAAGTCCAAAACTTCTATAATTTTACCCTTAAGCTCATAATAGTCTGTATCCTCAAAAATTTCACCATAAAAATCCACTGCCTCAGGGTCTATGCCTCTCTTTTTACATTCATCCACAAAAAACCTTGTTAAATGACCAAGCTCAAGCTTAGTTATGCGACTAGGCGAATGTCCAAACTGACCAGTGTAACTGTTCCAAACATAGTTTTCCAGCCACTTAGCGTAATCCTCAGCCACCTTTAACCCTCTCCCACTCTTCCCTAAGCCGCTTAAGCTCCTCCCTCAACTTCTCAACCTTAGCCAAAAGCTCCAAACGCTTCTTTTCCTCTTCAGTTGACAAAGCACCACCAAAATACTTTATAAAGCTTAAGACTTAAATTCTTTATTGATTGTAAGGAGAAAAAGCGAATGGGCACCTTTCTAGTTCGATTATTTAGCCCATACACCTTAAAGACCTTCTCTGTTAGAGTTGACGCTGCCACTGCTGAAATGGCAAAAGACAAAGTCCTATACCAAACAATTAAACTTCCAGACGGCACAGTTAAACGAGTACCCAAAGTATTACGCGACCCAGACGGCTACGAATTTGAAGCCGAGGAACACTACGTCATATCAGTAACCCCAATATCAGCCATACCTATGCCACCCTTCGAGTTAATGCCTGAAGAAGACGTTAAAAAGGCTGAATGGCTTAAGCCAGCCATAGTCACCGAACCATTAGCCAAAGGCAGCACGCCAGTAGGCTCGCCGAGGCTTGAAACGGAAATCCCAAATGCAGTAACAACAGTCCTCTTCAGCCAAGAGGTAAAAAGCAAATGCATACGCTTCAAGGAACCATATACCCTGAAAGAGCGCCATTACAGCTCAGGCGAAGTTGAATGCTACCTCACATGGAGCCAAGCCCGCCAACTATGCGAAACAAAGTTTAAAGTACTTAAGAGCCCACCCCTAATGCCCCTAATAGACCCCAAAGGCAAAGCCCTAAGGGAAGGCGAAGAGGTAACATACTCAGACCCAGAAGACCTAGAATGGGCGAAACTTGAAACAGCCAGAGGCAACCTGCAACAGATAACAACACCCATAGCCGAATGGCTTTACCCAGAATACATCGGCAAAGTCAAATACCACATAGA
>JAWCKO010000023.1:5678-12533 GCA_038851915.1 Bathyarchaeia archaeon | reverse complement strand
ATACCTTTCTCTTTTAGCCTCATACTCCCCCCTGGTGTAGATGGGCTTGGCTGGAAAACCTTTAACAACAGTCTCAGGCTCAACGTCCCTAGTTACTAAGGAGCCTGCTGCAACCACTGCCTCCCGCCCAACTATCACACCAGACATTATTATGGATCCTGCTCCTACGATAGCCCCATCATCTATACGTACGCCTGAAAGCCTTCCACTAGGAGGATATTTATCGTTAAGTACATTTACCATGGGTCCTAGGAAAACCCTATCACCTATGATTGTCTTAGGGGGGATATAGCATCCTGTCTGTATTCTACACATAGAGCCTATCGATGCCTCCCCATCGACAACTGTACGGGAGCCTACGATAGTCTCATCACCGATTGTAACATTCTCCCTTATCATGACGAAGTGCCCTGTTTCAACACGGTTCCCAAGCTTGGATTTCTCATAGACCACCGTGTAAGGTCGTATTATACACTTCTCACCTATAGTGCAACCGCTGCTTTCATCGTCGTAGTGCTCTAAGCCTATGGCTCTGCCTACTAGACTCTTTAAAACAGCTCTAGATGGATAGCCTAAGATAGCCCCATAGCCTATTACAGACCAGTCTCCGATACATGAAGGCCCAAGTATTACGTTGAAGCCTTCCAGTAGAACCCTTCCAAGCACGGCTCGGCTGGATACGTAGCCCATATGATAATAATACTATTGATGTGTTTCTTAACTTTTCAGCTCCTCAAAGTACGGTTTAATCCTCCCACCTATAAGCCTTATGACTTTTAAACCCTCCTCAATACTCATACCTGGGTAATGTACTCTGAAGATCAAATCGGTTATCTTAAGCTCCCTAGTAAACTTCTCTATTTGAGAGATGCAATCGTCTGGGCTTCCCACGATAAACCTGTCTCTAGCCACATCCTCAAAGCTTTCAACTCCTTTAACCAGCGGATGCTTCCATGAAGCATAGTCCTTGAAATACATACCGCCTATGTATTTTACAGCTTTCTCATAAGCTTCACCGGAATCCTCAGCCACGAAGATTTCTCTAACCAGTGGAAGCCTACTGAGCGTCTTATCCAGGCTTTTCAAGGCATTCATATACGCTAAGTAGCTATTCTTAACGTCTGGAAGCGCTCCCACCGGCCCTATAAACCATGCATCGCCAAACTCTGCAGCTCTCTTTAAAGCTTGACTACTCCAACCGCCAACCCAGATAGGAGGATGGGGTTTTCTCAAAGGCTTAGGCTGAAGAGAGAAGCCTCTAACCTCGAAGAAGACTCCTTTAAAATCTACAGTAGGCTCAGTCCAGAGCTTTCTAATCAAAATCAAAGATTCAGTCATACGTCTACCCCTATTCTCCATAGGTACCTGGAATAGGTCGTACTCTTCCCTCCTATAGCCCAAGCCAACACCCAATATCAACCTACCACCGGATATCAAATCAACCATTGCAGAATCTTCAGCCACGTGGACAGGGTGGTAGAGAGGAAGTATGAGAACACAGGATCCAAGCTCTACACGTTTAGTTACAGAGGCTAAGCCTGCTAATGCCACAAAGGGCGAAGGATAATACATATCCTCCCTTCCATGATGCTCCAGAATCCAAATAGAGTCGAAGCCAAGTTTCTCAGCCGTTAAAGCCTCTTCAACCGTCCAATTCCAGTACCAATTCCATTGAATCGGTGCCAGTCCAAACCGCATGAAAACCCCGTTCAATATAGCTCGGTAGGTTTTTAAAGTTTTAATCAAGAATTTAACAATAGATGAATTCAAACCCCCTAAGCTTTAATTCAACATATAAAGATGTTGAAGAAAGCCGTGTTCAAGGAGCAATACTACCCATCGGCAGCCTAGAACAGCACGGTGCAAACCTACCCTTAGATACAGACGCAATAATAGCCTCAGAAATCGCTAGAGAAGTTGCTCTAAGACTCAACCTATTTCTCCTACCCACAATCCCGGTGAGCTGTTCAGCAGAGCATAGGGGAGTCAAAGGAACCGTGTACCTTAGACCTGAAACTTTAACCTCAGTTTTAAAAGATATCGCCAACTCTCTTAGAGAAGAAGGGTTCAAGTACTTAATAGTCTTCAGCTGGCATGGTGGAAACTTCATCCTGAAACCAGCCGTGAGATACTTAAACCTCGACTACTCAGATTTTAAAATAATACTTGTCTCCGAGCAAACATACGGAGAAGCCTTAAAGGAGATTTTTGAAACAGCCAACGATTTACATGCTGGTGAACACGAGACGTCTCTACTTCTATACATTAAGCCGGATGCTGTAAGAGGAACTACGGGAGACTATAAGCCGAATATTAGGAGGGAAATGCTGGACTATCTGCCTATGCTTAAAATATCTCCCACAGGTGTATGGGGAGACCCCTCTAAGGCTAGTCGCACAAAGGGTGAAGAGGCTTTTAAAGCCATTGTAGAGTCTATAGTTAAATATGTAGAATACATGGTTGAAAAGTTGAATATATCATAGCAAGCCTGACTCTCTAAGAGCGTTTCTCACGACTTTACGCTCCGCCTCAGAGATTGGAGTTAGAGGCGGTCTAACGTAAGCTTTCTTTAAAACCCCTAGCATTACAAGGGCTTCTTTAAGCCTAGCCCTATAGTTTCTAACAGGAGGCATGAAAATAGCATCTGCTAGGGGATTTATCCTTCTAGATATTTCAAAAGCTTCATCATAATCCCTCCGTTTAACTCTATCTATCATTTCTACCTGTAAATCCGTAGCTATCGTTCCAAACCCAAGCAGAGCCCCGTCGGCGCCCAAGATAAACGATTCAAGTATGAAATTGTCATTACCTGTAAGCATGAAGACCTTCCTCTTCAAAGAGGAAGCCACTCTAAGCGTCTCCGTAAACTTCCTAGCGTCGAAGCTAGCCTCTTTAATAGCAGCAATACCTTCAACTTCAAACAGTTTCCTCAAAGCCGGCTCAGAGTATTCAACACCTCCAAGAGCTCTTTGAAGCTGAAACGCTATAAGAGGCATGTTAACAACTTCGGAAATAGCTTTATGGTAATTATATGGGATTTCCGGGTCTAGAGGATCACCAGCATAAGCAGGTATTGGAAAAACAAGTAGGGCATCTGCACCAGCATCCTCAAGCCTTTTAGCGTTTTTAACAGCCTCATCAGTAAACCTTGCCGATAAACCTGCAACTATAGGTATACGTCCTTTAAGCTCCTCCCTGTAGATTTCAATGACTTTAAGCTGCTCTTCAAAATAGAGGTGTGGACCTTCACCAGTATCAACGTTCACCGCTAAACCGCTCACTCTAAAGTGGGAAAGCCAGTCTATGTATCTTCTAAGCTCATCCCCATCTATCTTGAAGTTTTCATCCATAGGTAGAACAGTTGCAGGTATAAGCCCCTTGAAAAGCCTACTCTCCAAAACAACCACCACATGAAGTTACAATTCATCGACTTTTTAGCTTTAACCTTCAACCAGTTTTAACCGTTTGAGAAGTTTCAGTTTTATCCTTCGCCTCAAGAGTCTTCAGAAACCGTTTTAAAGCTTCAACATTATCCTTCCTAATACTCCGACGCCTAGTGTCAACGTAAAGCCCCATCATTCTAGCTTTACCGACGGATAGACCAGCTTCTTTAAGCTCCCCCATGCTAAAACCTCTACCCTCTCTAAAACCATAGCCTGCTTTTGGAATTTTAACTACAGGTTTAGATAAATTCTTATCAGATACGCTCATAGGAGAACACCTCGCAACATTAACTGCTGAGTGTAATACTGCCTGAAAAGTCGTTATTAAAGTTACGGTTAGGCGACTCAGACCAATTCATCGGAATTTAATCGTCATAGAAGTGAAGCTGCTTTTTTATCTATTATAAAGAGGCAATCCGGGTGGTCTTGAAGTACAGATGCTGGAACCATAACCGTTTTAGGCTCTTTAATAGCCTTAGCTATAGCTTCCGCCTTAGCTTCTCCAGAAGCCAGTAGAATTATACGTTTAGCCTCCATTATCGTTGCAATACCCATCGTTATCGCGTACATCGGAACATCATCCAAGGATTTAAAGAACCTTGCATTATCCATCCTGGTCTGCTCTGAAAGCCTGACTACACGTGTTCTAGAATCGAACGGTGAACCAGGCTGATTAAAACCTATATGCCCATTCCTCCCTATTCCGAGAAGCTGAAGATATATGCCACCTGCCTGTTTAATAGCGTCTTCATAACTACGGCACTCTTCCTCCAAGTCTTCAGCCATACCGTTAGGTATGTGAATATTGCTCCTCTTAACATCTACGTGGTTGAATAGGTTTTCAAACATATAGTAATGATAGCTTTGAGCATTATCAGGTGCTAAACCGACGTACTCATCTAAGTTAAACGTTGAAACCCTTGAAAAGCTCAACCCCCCCACTCTATGCATTTGAGCAAGCTCTCTATAGCATCCAATCGGAGTACCGCCTGTAGCAAAACCTAAAACAGCATCCGGCTTAGATTTAACGGTCTCCGCAATTCTTAGCGCCGCTTCAAGACTGAGTTCTTCATAATTCCTAACCACTAGGACTCTTATCATCAAGACACCCAGCTAAGAGCTACTTAGCAAATATCCTACTAGACTATTAGAGTTTTTTACTCACATAAGGACCATCATCAACATAACCGAGTCGTTTATAATACCGTTTAACCCCTAAACCACTAATAACTAGGAGTTTATGCTTATCGAATTCCTCAGTTGCTATTCGTTCAGCTTCCTCTAGAAGCATTCTCCCGTAATTTTTATGCTGCCATCCATCTTTACGTTTAAATCCGACTGGAACCATGGGTCCATATACGTGCAGTTCTCTCACTATGGCGGCATTCTCCACCTCTCGTCTATGAGCTTTTTCAGAGGGTATTCTCAATCTTAGTAGAGCTATAAGGATATCGTTCTCCACGTCTTCAAAGGATAGGAAAATTTCACGCCCCATGCTTGCCTCATAATCCGTCCTAAGAAGCTTTACGTCTGCCATATTTGGCTTAACCCCATATTTCATATGTGAGTGGCCGACTTCACGGCACCTTATGCATCTACACTTCAATCCTTTAGATTTGAGCTTCTTCTCAACAAGCTCCCGTAGATTGCTGTGTTTAACTCCGTCGATTATCAGGGGGGCTGGTATATCCCTTTGAACCCTTTGGACTCTAACGTAGCTTGGGATTTCTTTAAAAGCCTCCGCTAAGACTTCTACGACAATATCCTCATCATAGGGTTTATACAATCCCCTAATCCACATGCCGTAGAGCTTCGTACCCTCTATTACGAGGCACGGATATATTTTAAGAGCATCTGGTCTGAAAGATGGATTATTAAAGACTTCTCTAAACATCTCCAAATCTCTATCTGGATTAGACCCTGGCAAATTCGGCATAAGATGGTATGTGACTTTTAAACCAGCATCTTTAGCTATTCTCGTAGCTTCAACAACCTCCTTTAAACCATGCCCACGATTTATAAACCTGTAAACATCCTCGTAAATTGTTTGAACACCGAGCTCAACCCTCGTAACGCCGAGGTCGAGCATTTCATCTATATGATTCTCCATACACCAGTCTGGACGGGTCTCCACGGTTACACCTGAAACTTTTACAGGAGCTTTCTCAGCCAGCTTTTTAGCTTCTTCAAAACTGCGGGATTCTACACCATTCAGAGCGTCTAGGCATCTCCTCATAAACCAAACTCTGTAGTCTAACGGTAATGCCGTATGCGTTCCACCCAACACTATCAGTTCGGCCTTATCCACTGGGTGACCTATGGCTTTAAGTTGATTTATACGGCTGACAACCTGCTTATAGGGATCGTAATCGTACTGTATGCCTCTGAGGGTGGCCGGCTCACGGCCAGTATAACTTTGAGGTGAACCTTTACTCGGACCCCCTGGACAGTATATGCAGGGCCCGTCTTTAGGACATGGAAATGGTGCGGTCATCACGGCTATAACTGTAACACCGCTTATAGTTCTCGTCTTCTTACGCTTAAGGACCTCTAAGAGTTTTTCCTCACCGGGCTTTAGACTCTTTATCAGCTCAGAGTTGCTTGGAATCCTGTTTAAGTTTAAAAGCCTGCAGACTTCAAACTTAACCTTCTCAACGTCTTCTCTAGAGGGTTTTTTTATAGCCAATAACCGCTCTATTATAATCCTTGATGCGTCAGGCATCCTCATAATTTAAAACCAGAGACTTTGAGAAAAACCTTCTCCTTAGACAATTACATTAGTTTAAAAGTAAAACTTTTAAAAGTCAGTTTACAGTAAATAATTTTGGTAAAGAAATGAAAACACTAGAGGATTATATTCTTCCAAGAGATACTAGAAAATTCGTATTTTTCGGTGGGAAAGGCGGTGTTGGTAAGAGTAGTCTAGCGGCTGCCACTGCCTTCTGGTTGGCTGATAAGGGATTTAAGACTTTACTTGCATCTACGGATATTCAAAAGAGCCAGAATGATATTTTTCAACGAGACATAGGAAGTGAAGAGACACAGATCTCTAAAGTTGAAAACCTTTGGGTGGTCAATGTCGACCCTAAGGAGAGCATAAGAAAACACCAGCTTGAGGTTTTAAAACGTATAGAATCACTTAAAGACCTCTCGGCGGAGAAAATCAGCGAGTCTGAAGTAGCATTTCTGAAAGAGTATTGGGAGAAAAATCCAGTCCTCCCCTGTGAAACGGCATCTTACAACGTTTTTATACACTACATGAACAATGATCAATACGATGCCGTCGTGTTTGATACGGCGCCAGGATACCATAATCTTGAAATGGTGAACTACCCATGGCGTTACGTCTACAACCTTGAAATGGCTATAGCCGCAAAAAGAGAAGTAGTGGATTTAACTGGTAAAGTAGCTG
>JAWCKO010000023.1:0-5668 GCA_038851915.1 Bathyarchaeia archaeon | reverse complement strand
TTACGAGGTTAAAAGGATTCAGGATGGTTTGACCCCGTACGGAATCAGAATTAAAGGCATTTTCATAAATTCTGTGCTTCCCGAAGAATACTGTGAAAACGACTTCTTCCTTAAACGTAGACTTTTACAGGAGAAGTACATAAACTTAGTTAGAAAAGAGTTCAGCAACATACCTATAGTCGAAGTACCCCTTTTAGATACAGAAGTCGTCGGCTTAGAAAACGTTAAAAAGCTAGCGTTTCTAATATATGGGTTATATAAAAGGTGAAAAATATGAGTCAAGTGGTTTTAGACGTTTTCCCCACGGGGCTTTGCGGCTGTGGACGTAGAAGAGAGGAAAATGAGAAGCTCTTCTCACTCTTAAGAGAGGTAAAGAAGGATTTCGGTGAACGTGTAGAAATACGTGTAGCTGAATATGGAGAGAAGCTTTTGGAGACGCAGAAGAGGTTGGCTGAAATACTTGAAGCAAGTGGGAAGAAGAGGGTTGTTGAAATGGGTCTTGGACCTCAAGTCATGCGAAGCCTAATACCCATAATAGCTATAAACGGTAAAATAGCTTTTGCAACAAGTGTCCCTGAAAAAGAAGAACTTTATGAAAAAATACGCAACTCCCTTCAATAACTAGTTTTCAGTCTACAAACCCCAGCTTTATTTTCAATTCCATGGGCTGTTGGAGAAAAACTAGAGCATAATATATGGGTATTGGGGGAATGATTCCAGAAAAGAAAAAATGAGGAAAAAGATTGGAGACGTTCTCACATTTAACTTGGGAAGAGGTCTGGGTAAAGTTCTTTAGCCTTTTCTGTAAGATAGTAGAGTTTAGATCCAGCTGGCCGTCCGATTATACCTTGGGTTATTAGAAACCTGTAGCCAAGCCGTTTAAGACCCATCTCCACAGCAACTTCCCGGCTAATCTTGATCAATACAGATCTTCTAACGCAGTTTCTTGGAGATTTGAGAAGCTCCTTAATGATACGCCTTGCCAGCTCAACTCTGGCTTGTCTCAGTTTAACTTTAGCATATTTTACACTTACAACTTCTGAAACGTCGACCCATTTGCCCTGATAGTATACTTTAACACCTGGTGTTAAAGTAGCTTTAGTAGATTCAGTTGCCATTTTTATCATTTAAACTAGAAATGAAGATGTTTTATATAAAATTTTTCTTTGAGAGCTATCATAAGAAAGTGTAAGATTAATCACATACTATTAAGAGTTGAAAAAATTTAAAATCTATAATAATGTGAGCAGTAACCTTTAGCTGGGTGTAAGCGTTTTTTACGTACTATTCTAACGTTAGAAGCCTTTACTTTAAACAATTAAATCCATTAAAGCATTCTCACTTTCAAATATAAAACACGAGGAGCGGAGAACTTAAACTCTAAACCACACCGTTAGTATGGAGAAATCAATATACGTAGATTGGGGTATGCCTTTACGTATTCCATCTGATAGAGGGGATAAATTTAAACCAGAGTAGGTTATTTAATCTATATAGATAGGTGAAATGACTGAAGTAGCTATAGAAACTGTAGACCTTATTAAACGATACCCCATTAGCCTTAGAAGTATTGCTGGCGGGAGACATCATGAATATTGGGGTAGAGTTGGAGGTTTCAGAGAAGTATTCACAGGGAAAAAGGGATTTATTCAAGCCTTGAATAAAGTTAATCTTAAGGTTTACCGTGGTGAAGTTTTTGGACTATTAGGACCAAATGGAGCTGGAAAAACTACACTCATAAAAATTCTATGTACTCTAGTTTTACCTGATGGTGGAGAAGCCTATGTAAACGGCTACGACATTGTAAAGCAGTCTAGTAAGGTTTTAAGAAATCTTCAAGCTGTTTTGGGTGAACAGCATAGGGGTTTTGAATGGAGGTTAAACCTTAAAGACAACCTGGAATTCTACGCGACTCTTTACGGGTTACCTAAAAGCTATGCTAGGAAACGTATTGAAGAACTCTTAGAATTTATGGCATTGAAAGATAGGGCTAATGACATGTATCAACGTTTATCCACAGGTATGGCTCGTAAATTACAGCTCTGCCGGGCTCTCCTCCTCGACATACCCATCCTACTCTTCGACGAACCGACGGCAGGATTAGATCCGACAGCAGCCACGGATTTTAGACAATTATTGAGAAAATTGGCTAAATCCGAGGGGAAGACCATATTTATATCTACGCATAATATGTGGGAGGCCCAATCCATATGCGATAGAGTAGCCATAATAAATAGAGGTGAAATCATAGCATGCGATACGCCTGAAAACTTAAGGAGATATGTAAGCCCTGAAAAACATTATAGCCTTATCTTAGATGGAGAACCCGATGGAAGATTGAAGAGAATTATAGATGAGTTTAAAGACTTGAACGGCGTTAAAGACGTGAGTTTAGAGTTTGGCTCACCGATTAAGATAATAGTTAAAACTGATGAAAACTTTAAGATTATAGATATAATGAACCTTATAACCAAACATAATTTACATGTGAAAGATATGGAAACCTACGAGCCTAGCTTAGAGGAGATTTTCATAAAATTGGTTAAAAGGTGAGAAAATGCAGAGAATCAACCTGGCTACTAGTATAAGGCAGATCTTAGCTTTCGCAGAAAGAGACTTCAGAGGGTGGAAAACGTACAAGATGCAGGTGACGACTCAACTCATAACGATAGCTATTGGAATTCTAAGCTGGTCTATTAACGCAATATATAGGAATAGACCCGTCCCAGAGTACGATACAGACTACATATCTTTCTTAGTCGTGGGATTGGTTATAGGAAACCTAGTTATGCCCATATCTCAAGCATTAGAGAGACACCTCAACCCTTGGAGTTTAGAAAGCATAATAATGACTGGTATACCAGTACCTATATTCGTCATAGGGCGAATAGCCTGGCCATACATTTTCTCAGTCATAACGTTCATACCTCAAATAATAGTTGGAATACTATTGTTCGGGGTAAAACTTAGAATAGACTGGTTTTCAACATTCCTATCATTCATAATATCCGCTATGATACTACTAGGGCTATCCATGATAAGTACGGGCTTCAGACTTGTCACAAAGTCTACAGACCCTATAACATGGACTATAAACGTTTTACAGCAGCTTCTCGCTGGTATATCCTTCCCAGTTCAATTCCTAGATAGCTTTATACCCGGCATCTCCATGATCTCTTGGCTTCTACCTCAGACATGGGTTTACCATCTATGGCGTCTATCCATGCTTAAAGCCGCATCTATATTGGATCTAACAACTCAGCTAGAATTCCTGAAGGGGGCTATTTTCGGCGTATTACTTCTTCCAATCGGCTATAAGACTTTTAGGTGGAGTTTAGACAGGGTTAGAAGAGACGGCACACTCGGATGGTTCTAACGTTTAGAAGGCTTAGAAAAAACGTTAAGCTTTCAAGTGCTTCTTGAGCTTTTCAATTTTCTCCTCAATGTTTTCAAAACCGAGTTTTCTAAATCCGATTACAGCGGAACCTATGATGGGTTGAAACCCTATGAGAGGCGGTTTAAACTCAGCCTTCTTAAGTCTGCGTTCAAGCCAACCGTAGAAAACGTCTCTAACTATTTTAGACTTGAATACGCTTCCAACAGTTCCAACCAACATACGTTCGTCAACCATACCGAGTTTAAAAGCCGTAGAATAGCATGCGAGAGCCAACTCAACACCAGCCTTTTCAAGGATTCTTATAGCGACTTCATCCCCACGTTCAGCAGCCTCATCTACAAGAACTGCTAAATCAGCTATTCTCAACGGATCGCTTCCCATGCTTCGATAAACAACTTCAAGCATATCGAGCGGGTCATCTATCTTAAAATTCTTCATGAAAATATCGACAAGTATAGTTTTCCGTCCACGACCGTCAGACGCTCTAGCAGCAGCCTGAAGAGCCTCCTTAGCTATCCAGTACCCGCTACCCTCATCTCCGAAAAGCCAATTCCACCCTCCCGATCTAGCCCTCTCACCAAGCCTATTCATACCGAAAGCTATACTACCTGTCCCAGCTATAACCGCTACACCAGAAGCCCCATACGTTACAGCATAGTAGGCTACGACAGCGTCATGCTCAACTACTGTGACGACAGAGCTAGGTATTGGAAGCTCTTTGATCAATGAGAACGCTCTTTCAACATCGTGTTTAGTATCGATGTCTGCTAAGCCTATGGAAAGAACGTTTACATCCTCTACACTTAGTCCAGCCCGAGATAGAGAGTTTAATATAGCAGTCCATAGATTCTTCTTAACCGTCTCGCCAGGAAGTAGCAATCCACTTGGACCAGATGAAGACGTAGATATAACCTCACCATCTCCATTAAAAACTACACATGACGTTTTCGTCTTACCACCATCAACTGCTACAATTATCAAGATAAACCTCCAATCCTAAGTAACACAGCCTTGAATTTTAAAATTTCCGCCGCCCATTCATCTACGCATTCTAGAAGAAGTATTTAAAGCAATAATTTATACATGGAGAATCTTTAACCATCATACGTATACGAAAAGTATTACTTGGTACCTGAATGTGTGGGTGAATCCATTTATGATCGAAGACAGGCTCGTAACTGTTTATTCCTCCGAGAAGATCACCTTAGCTACGTTTTGAGAAAATCCTGTGGAAATGCGCTTAAATCTAGCAACCAAAAACAGCAACAATAAAGCCTACCCAGAAAAGATGCTACAATCAATAAGGCTGGAGGCGAGCATTTGAGCATTTAAGGATGTCTTATGCATTTGGCAATATCCGGCTAAGCTACTATTTTGATCCCTAAAGTTTCCAGTATTATGTTCGCCTTACTGATAATTTCTTGGTCTAGCGTGACGAATTTATTAGCTTTAATCGATGAGCATGCTATGATGTGTAGTAAATCTAATGTTCTCATTTTAAAAGCGGGCGTTATTATAAATGCTTTCCTTAAGACTTCATTATAATCTATCTCAAAGACCTCAGCACTTATAAGCTCTAACGAGTATAACGTCAACTCTAAGGGCTTTTCTAACCCAGCTCGAGAATAAACAGATGCCAATTCTACAAGAACGAGTATGCTTACTACTTTCCTCTCTGAGTTAATACTGCTAACTATTCTCTCCGCCTTAGCATGATTTGGATCTTTTGAGTCTACATAGGATATTACGAGGCTGGTGTCAACGTATATCAACGTTGAGATCTCTCCTCACTTAATAGCGCACTTAAACCTCCATGTTTAATCCTATAATTAGACCTCTTTAATTCTTCAACATCCTTGCGTAGTCTCTCCCAGGATTCTAACTCTTTAATTACTTTCTCAATACCATGCTCGATCATAAGATTTATAGCGTGTGATCTACTTTTAGCAATACCGTACTTAACCATTTTTTCAGCCAGTTCAACAACCTCTTTTTTAAGCTTAATGGTTACAGGTATAGACATAGGTACACCATATTATACTTAAGTATAATATTATAAATTCTTTCCCTTATTCAATTCCTTGCAAGAATACTTCCCCCCATAAGGATGGGGATGTATTGTGTAAACGTTAAATACGGGTATTAACTTGGGATTTGAGATATTCGGTTAGCGGTTGTGGGAAAGGTTTTCAAACCTAAACGCATGTATAGACGTAGCTCATAGAGTAATGAGCTTTATGGGGGACCTGTGAACTGTGAACCTGGGAGATG
>JAWCKO010000022.1:0-12649 GCA_038851915.1 Bathyarchaeia archaeon | reverse complement strand
GTCTAAGCCTTATTATGATAGTTTTAGGCATCTATCCAAGTATAACCCCTCATATTCTCATCTTAGGAGTGGTGGGCTTCTCCTCATCAGTTTTATCTATGAAATTTGATAAATTCTTTAAACCTTTAACTCTAGCCGCTTCTATACTTTACTTGGTTGTCTTCCTCTGGATTTCCACGTTCCCCGGAGACATTATAATAGCAGTCTTATCCGGCGCGGCTCTACTATTCACCGCATTGTCCATTATAGTTTTACTCGTGGCTAGGGAGGTTTGAAAGACTTGTCATCTTCCCTTCTCCACTGGATAGATAAAGTGGTTACTGACATTGAACAGTACTGGGGGCCCACTGGAGAAATTATATGCAACGGTGGTTTATCAGTTTCAGGCCTGCAGCATGTTGGTCGTCTAAGGGGAGAGATAGTTCTCGTAGATGCTATAAGAAGGATACTTGAAGAACGTGGTAGAAGTGTCCGCCACCTTCTAGTCCTGTATACTCAGGATAATTGGAAGGGTAAAGATGCTCAGCTTAGAGCGTTCAAAAACCCTGAGAAAGCTTCAAAGTATAAAGGTTGGAGGTTGATAGATGTTCCAGATCCGGAGGATTGTCATCGGAATTGGGTTGAACACTATTGGAAAAATTTTGGAGAATATCTCCACGAATTCGCCAAACACGTAGAGGTTTACACGACGACTCAGCTTTATAAAATGGATTCTATGAAGGAGGTTGTACGTGAAATCCTCTTAAAAAAGGAAGATATTAGAGCGATTATAAACAAGTATAGGGGTAGGAGGCCATATTCTGAGGATTGGATACCATATGATCCACTGTGTGGAAATTGCCTTAGGATAGATTCTGCTGAACCGTTGGAGGTAGACTTGGAAGCGTATAGAATCAGGTATGTTTGTAAAAACTGTGGCTACGGTGACTGGTGTAGTATGGAAGATGGTAAGCTTAACTGGAGACTTGAATGGACGGCTATCTGGAAAGCCTTGAAAGTCATGTTTGAACCCTATGGTAAAGACCATGCTACACCAGGCGGGTCTAGAGATAGCTGTGTAGACCTTGCTGTTAATGCGTTAAAGTTTAAGCCGCCGATTGGAGTAGCCTATGAATGGGTTGGATATGTAGTTGGAGGAAAAGACCTCGGCGATATGGGAAGTAGCGACTTTATAGGTTTTACCCCTGAAGATTGGGTTAAAGTTGCTGAGGCTGAGGTGCTCAGGTACTATTACATTGTTAATGATTGTATGAAGAGACTGGCTCTGAGCTTAGATCAAGTATACCACTACGTTGAATTATACGATTTTGCTGAACGTGTGTATTATGATATTGAAAAGCCAGATAAAGAGAGCTGGGAAATCGCAACCATGAAGAGGAGCTTTGAACTTTCCCAATTGAAGTCTATTCCTAGGGAGATGCCTTTCCAGTTGAAGTATCTCCACGCAGTTATACTGGTGCAAACCCTTCCAGAAGAAGATCTACTTGAAAACGCTATAAGACGGTTGAGATCTACAGGGATTCTCGTAAAAGACCCAGATCCATTGTCAGTTTCTAGAATAGACTCCAGGTTAAGAAGAGTGTTAAATTGGCTTAAACTCTATGCTCCCAGTGAATTCCGTGTTAGACTATTGGAGAGTCTTCCATCCGAACTTAAGTCTTCTTTAACTGGTGATGATAAGGATCTACTTGAAAAACTCATGGAGCTTTTCAAGCCGATTGAATGGAATGAAGAGACCATTAAACAGACTATGATGCGTTTTACCTCAACTATTTCAAAGGCTGGTTCTCAGAGGCTATTTAAAGCACTTTACCTGATATTTTTTGGGAGGATTAGTGGACCTAGGATAGCTTCGTATCTTGCGATGTTGAATAAGGAGTGGGTTCTTAATAGGCTTAAAGAAGCTGTTTCTGAGAGTTAAAAACGCCTTTTTTTCAATAGACTTGTAAAAGAATATTAATAAATATAGGTGAAAACAAACAATTGTATACATCTGTTATCGGGTGGTGCCTTGTCTAGGAAACTCTTGGCAGCCAGGTCAGACCTAGTTGAGGAATTATCTAAAATAGCTAAAGCCAGAAATCAGACAGTGTACGGTTTTTTAAATAACATTCTCGAGCAGGCTTTAAAACTTCATAAAATGGATACTAGAATCGAAGATGCTACAAACTCCTACATGGTGATAAAAAACCTTAAAAGCCTGGGTTTTATTCCCCTTCCAGAAGATCTCGTATATAAGGCTCTAGATAACGTTATTAAAAGTAAGAATACCGTCAGCTCGTTTTTCAAACTTGGAGAATGGTATGGTAAAGTTTTGGGGGCACAACTTCCAAATTTTAAACCAGTAGAGCTTCTTAGAACAGTTATTAGTGAAATCGCTTGGACTGCGTCGGAAGCTTCAATTAGTGAAAACGGCGGGGAAATAACGATTAGATGTATAGGTCCAAGATTTTCAGAGTCTTACACGTTGATTTTAGCCAATATGATCGAGGGTTTAGCTGCATCCATAGGCTTTAAAACGACTAAACGCTATGTCACTAGGGGTGTGATTTTTCTAAACCTTAAGAGCGAGATCAATCAATAGTATAGTGAAACAAGTGGGAGAGAATGGTTTTACCGAAACAGTCTAAAGATAAAAAACTTGTCTGGGTTAGAGCAGATATACTTTCTCAGATAAATCGAATAGCCAATAGAGAAGGTAAAACCATAACAACTTTTGTTAACGAGGTTTTAGAGCAATCAGTTAGAGTTTACGATATGAAGCTCACATTAACTGAGGTCATAGACCTATACATGCTTACTAAAATGAGCAGGGAAGGTGGGAATCTAACCATACCCAGGGACGCAGTTAAATACTTAATATCCAAGGTTTACCACTCGAATAGAGAAGAACTAATGCAAATATTCCACGATACTGGCACATGGTTTGGTAAGTATATGATGGCGAGAATGGGTGGTGAAAACTTAGTAGAACATCTCCGGCAGATCCTTTACGTAAGCATTTGGGATGTGAATGAAGTCTACGTAGATAAAAACGGCGATGTTATTTCAATTAGATGCGTAGCCCCCCAACTTTCTATTGAGGAGACGGAGCTTTTAGCCTCTTACGTGGATGGGATGTTGTATTCTATCGGTCTAAAACCGATCGAACGTGAAGTGATAAGAGGGATAATAATGGTTAAAGCTGGGGGTGGAAGCGTAGGTGAATAAGCCTACAGTACGTAAAGCTTTATTATATGAAAATGTTGTAAGAGGACTTGTTAAATGCCTCCTATGCGAAAGACGCTGTTTAGTATCTGAGGGGTCTACAGGCTTCTGCGGTACGAGGGTTAATATAGATGGAACACTTTATACGGTTGTGTACGGAGATATAAGCGCGTTGTCTGCAAATCCCATAGAGAAAGGCTGCCTAAGAGGAGGCAGCCCTCTAGAAAACCCCTATACCACTTCTATCCAGGTACAATAGCTTTAACTTTCTCCACGTGGAGTTGCAACTTCACATGTCCATGGTGTCAAAACTGGACGCTGTCAAAGTTTAAGCCAGACCCGTCTAAAGCAAACTATATAAGCCCTAGAGATCTAGTGGATTTAGCCGTTAAAAGTCGCTGTCAGGGTGTTTCCATATCTTTTACTGAGCCTACTCTTCTATTCGAGTATTCCCTTGATATCTTCCCTCTAGCATTAAATGCAGGCTTATACACGAACTATGTGAGCAATGGTTATATGACGGTTGAGGCATTAAAAATGCTACATGATGCAGGTCTTCAATCGATAAAGGTCGATATTAAAGGCGGTTCTGATGCCGTTAGAAGATTTTGCGGGGCAGATGTTTCTATCGTATGGAGAAACGCTGAAGCCGCAAAAAACATGGGTATGCATATTGAAATAGTTAACCTAATCATTCCAGGCGTTAACGACGATGAAAATACTTTGAGAGAAGTTGTTGGAAGCCACGTTAAGCACTTAGGCGTAGATATCCCAATACATTTTACCGCTTATTACCCAGCTTATAAATTTAAAGCTCCACCTACACCAGTTGAAAAGCTCGAAGAAGCCTATAGAATTGCCAAGAGCTTCGGAGTTAAATATCCATATATAGGCAATGTCCCAGGGCATAGATATGAGAATACTTACTGTCCGAATTGCAGCCGTATCTTGATAAGGAGGTTTGGCATATCCAATGTTGAGGTTAAGCTTAGAGCCGATGGTAGATGTCCAGATTGTGGTGAAGCAATCCCCATAAAACTTTGGAAAAGCAGTACTTAGACTCCTGCTATACGCTGGTAGACCTCGGGCGGGTTGAAAGCAGATGCTATAGCTCCATGGAGGACTATTTCATCCCTAAGTGTTGTGAGTTTTATCTCTGGAACTCGATTTATCGAATACTCGCCTACATGTTGTAAGATGAAGGGTAAAATCAGCTCACTATTATGTAGTACAACAGAGCCTCCCACTGTTATAAGCTCCGGATCGTAGACGTTAACTACTGAAGCAAAACCTATGGCATTTAAAACACCTATCCTCCTGACGACTTCTAGGCTGAATCGATCAGCTTGTTTAGCAGACTCATAGATCATTCTGGCTGAGATTTTGGAGAGTTCTCCTCTAGTGAGCTTATATGGAAGGCTTTTTTCAAATCCCATTACCAGATTGTCTTCAACTAGATACTTAACATAGTTTGGTATGTTTCTACCGGAGCAATAAGCTTCCCAATGTCCACGTCTACCACATCCACAGACAAGCCTACCATCGAAGTCTATGACTACATGTCCGATTTCATGGGCATTCCCATCCTTGCCTAGAAGTAGATTACCGTTAACGTAAACTCCAGCGCCTATCCCTGTGCTTATCGTTACGTAAACAAGGTTTTCTACGCTTCTTCCATCTCCGTAGAACTTTTCACCTACCGCTGCAGCCACACAGTCGTTAAGTAGAACAACAGGGAGTTTGAATTCTTCCTTAAGAGGCTCAACTATCGGCACGAAGCCGACCCTGGGAATATTGGCGGGCTGTTCAATGCCGCCACGTTTAAGGTTGAGAGGCCCTATAGACCCTATGCCTATTCCCGCTACTTCTTCAAAGTTTAAATTTAGGCTCTTGCATAGGTTCTTAATCATGCGAGCTATCTGGCGGCTTATAGCAGTAGGATCTTGACTTCTATCTGTTTCCTCTATCAGCTTTGTTAGTATTCTCCCCGTTTCATCTCCAACAGCAACCCTCAGGTTTGTAGCTCCAATATCCACGCCTAAACCGTACTTCTTCATATTCGAACACCAATATTAAAAATATTCCTCTCTATTATTTTTCAATTGCGTCTTCAACAATCCCGCATTATAAGTTTAATGAAACTACAGTAGCAAGATCTTATTCATTTACTTATCATAGTTAAACTTATATTGCATACATCCTAGTATAAATCGATGAGTCTTAAAGTATTTTCAACAGGGCTTCCAGCCATACCTCTAAGAGGAGCTATTAGTATTTTCGAGAAAAGACATGAAGTCAGTTTTGAAGTAGTCGCAGGACCAGTTGAGCAGTGGCTTCCTGATGTTTTAGCTGGAGAAGGAGACATTGTTTCTGTGGGTGCTGAATATATGATGGATGATCTCCAAGAGGAACATGGCTTGATAATACCCGATACTAGAACATCGGTCGGTTATAGACGGTCTGTAATAATCGTCAGGAAGGGCAATCCTAAAAACATAGAGAAAATTGAAGATTTAGCCGAAAGAGAAGACGTTAAGATTTTGGTTTGCCGTGGGGCTTGTCAACGGGGTCTTTGGGATGATGTATCCAGTAAAGCTATGTTAACGGATGAAATTCGTAGGAAGATAGTTGAGTACGGAACAGGGTGTCTGGATACGTACCAAAGGTGGCGTAGAAGTGAGGGACGTATAGATGCCGCTATAGTATGGAACGTATACGGAGTTGCTTGGCCAAACGACTGCGACGTTATAGAGCTTCCCAGAGAACTTCAAGTCTACAGAAGCACTAACGTCGCCGTTTTAAAGTCTACAAAGAATGAGAGGTTAGCACGTATGTTCATAGAGTTTCTAAAAACCGAAGAAGCTAAGGACGTCTACAAAAGGTGGGGTTGGATTATATCAAAGCATTAAAGGGCGCTCTTTTAATATTCTTATGAAGCATAATGCCTCTAAGTGTTCTGCTATTCTAGAGATACCTCATACATATCGATAAGTCGAGTAGTATACAAGGTTTGCCTCGTGTCCTACGCCTCTCACAATTTTTAAGATTGTAAATTTGGAAAATTACACAGTAAAATTTAAATCTTTTAAATGTTTACCTTTTAAAAGATAAACATAAAAAAGTTAATAATTGCAATAATGCTAATCTCACTAGCCATCTGTTTTACCTTTTCTTGGTTCTATCTAATACCTTGGCTACAGCGTAAGCGACTATTCAATATAGGTATGGCTGTCGAATTTAACAATCATGCCGCCTGCGCATGGATTACACACCACTATGGTTGGTTTGAAGATGAAGGGCTTAACCTCACCTGCTTTGAAGCCTACGTCACTGGTACAGCATTAGCATCTGCCGTAGCGAGAGGAGATATTCAAGCCGCCTATATGTGTCTCGGGCCTGCTCTATTGTTATACTCGCGTGGTGTCGCTATAAAGATCGTTGCTGGTTTGCATCTCTACGGTTTCGCCATTGTGGCAAAACCTGAGATAGTGAATATAACAGACTTAGATGGTAAAATAGTGGGTGTTGTCGCTGAAGGCTCACAAGCAGACTTGCTCCTGCGTTTTACAGTTGAAAAGTATAATCTTAAAAACGTAGATATACGGCGTATGAATCCTCCAATGGCTTTAACCGCTTTAATCGCTGGAAAGATTGACGCCGCCTGTATTCCTGAATTTTTCGCTACATTAGCTGAAGTTCAAGGTTTCCATACGGTTGCACGCAGTCAAGACCTATGGCCAAACATGCAAGGTAGTGTTTTAGTAGTTAAAGAGGATTTAATAAAGGAGCACCCAGAAGTTGTGAGAAAGCTTGTCTCACTTGTAGTAAGAGGGACAAACTTTATACACGATCAGCCGGATTTAGCAGCAACAGTTCTCACAGATGAGTTAAAAGGGGCAAAAGTCTTAGGCGTATCGCAGGAGGTCCTCCACATTCTAGGTGGCCAGATGGAACTTGTGACAGCCGACCTCTTGAAGAGGTCTATGAATAACCTTGAGTACAGCTATGAAATAGATATCAATGCTGTTCAAGATTGTATAGATTTTATGGCTAAGTTGGAGTATGTAGAACAATTTAACGCCAGTGATGTTTTAGACCTAAGCTTTCTCTAGGGATGATATTATGAAGAAACTTGAAAAATTGTTCTGGGTTACGCCTATATTGATACTCTTAGCAATCTGGGAGGCAGTGGCAAGATCCGGAATTATGCCTCAATACCTTTTTCCATCTTTTTCACAAGTAGCCGTCAGAACCTATCTCTTGATAGTCAGAGGCACTCTTACAACCCACTTTTTTAGTAGCTTGATTAGAGTTTTAGTAGGCTTTCTCTTAGGGTCTTTAGCGGGTCTTGGAGTAGGTATTCTCATGGGCTGTTTTGACGTTTTAAACAGGACATTGCAGCCAGTTCTTAGCCTCTTAATGCCCATTCCGGCCCTAGGTTGGCTTCCACTTCTCATATTATGGATCGGCATAGGCGAAGCCCTGCCAATAACCGTAATATTCTTATGCTCTTTTTTCCCCGTAGCATACAATACTGCAACAGGTATCCGTGGTGTACCTAGAGAATACGTTAGAGTCGCGAGGACTTTAGGAGCATCTAGAGTAGAGGTTTTGAAAACAATACTGATTCCTCTTGCTCTGCCAAGTATCTTCACAGGGTTGAGACTGGAAGCTGGGATGGCTTGGAGAGTGATAATAGCTGCAGAGATGATAGCAATTCCCAGTGGAATAGGTGCTCTGATGATAGCCTCTGAAAACCTCTTGATGGTTGACGTCATTATGGTATGTTTAATGGTTTTAGCTGTGATGTGTTTCTTATTTGAAAGAATTTTCCTCTTCTTAGAGCGAAGATTTACCGAGTGGAGGTGACCATTATACCGAATATTAAACTTAAGAATGTGTCGAACTTCATTTTGCAGAATATAAACTTAGAAATAGTAGACGGTGAATTGTTCACGCTCTTAGGACCATCAGGTTCTGGAAAAACAACTTTGTTAAATGTGATAGCCGGGCTTGTCGAATATGTAGGGAACGTCTTCTTTGATGATAAACCTATAGATATGGTTCCTCCAGAAGATAGAGGAATAGGATATGTACCGCAAGACCAACTTCTATTCCCCCATCTAAAAGTAGCAGATAATGTCGGTTATAGTTTAAAAGTATCGAAAAAACCTAAAACGTTTATTGAGAAAAGAGTAGACGAGCTTTTAAGAATGATGGGTATAACGCATTTAAAGCATCGTTATATCAAGGACTTAAGTGGAGGAGAAAAGCAACGTGTAGCGCTTGCCCGTGCACTTGCAAACGAACCTAAGGTTTTACTGCTAGATGAACCGTTCAGTAACCTAGACCCGAATACTGCGGGTTATCTTAGGCTTGAGATTAGACGTCTTCAGAGAAGACTAGGTATAACGACAATATTCGTCACACATGATATAAATGAAGCTGAAGAAATGAGCGATAGAGTTGGAATACTGTATCACGGTGAGCTTCAACAGGTTTCAACATTCGATGAAATCATTTTCTCGCCGAAAAGTACAAACGTATCAGACTTTATTGGAGATTTAAACATTTTAACTTGCGAATGTAGGGGTAATTCAGGTGGTCTAGCCATATGCGACTGCCAAGGCATTCCAATCTTTGTGCTCACCGATGGTAACTCAATAAGAAAGATAGCAATAGACCCTAAAGAGGTATTTGTTACAACCGAACTAACCGATATTTCAGACCCTCGTATTAACGTTTTCAAAGGTATTGTTATAGACATGTTGGAGATGCCAAGCCAGATGGTGAAAGTTAGAGTAAAACTTGAAAACGGTGTAGTGATCTCTTCGGTGATGCCTAAAGGAGCTTCCCACGAACTGACGAATGGAAAAGAAGTCTTTATAAAACTACCGCTTAAAGCTATGAGAACGATAGACTACACCACTTAAGAGGGGAAAAATAACATGTACGAGGAGTTATACGAGAAGTTTTCCAAAATTGTGAAAGCCAACAATCTTCTATCGGCTAGGGTAAAGTGTGTGGTTTTAGAAGGTGATGTTTTAAGACTTCCTTCAGGAGAATATCTTGCCGCACGTGGTAAAGAGGTCGTAGTACACTGTGAAGTTGAAGGAGGCTTTGGACAGGCTTTCACAAGCTTCCCCAGAGAGTTTGATGGAACTGTTGGAGATGCGCTGGATTTTATCTATGGAGACGATTGGATGAGGGCGGTCTTTTTCGCCATGCTCAATGCTGTTCTCCATAAGTTAGGCATGGTTAGGGGGACGATCCACTGTAGAGAATCTGAACCTGAAATCTGTGGCAGAGAATTGGTTTCCCACATCTTGTCGAAATTCGGTCGAGTTAAAATAGCTCATATTGGCTACCAGCCTGGGCATGTCAAAGCCTTAGCCAGCCTCCTAGGCTCAGAGGGGATCTACGTTACAGATTTAGATCCGGCGAACATAGGTCAGGTTAAATTTGGGATTGAAATATTGGATGGAAGATTAAACCAGGATGTACTGCGCAGAGTAGATGTAGCATATATTACGGGTAGCGCAGCTGTCAATGGCACTCTCCCAGAGCTGCTCGACTTATGCAAAGTCTACGGCGTTAAACCAGTAGTCTATGGAGTTACAGGGAAAGGCTTAGCGAATCTGTTAAAACTGGAGGTTTTCTGCCCATACGGTCACGACTCCCTAAATTCTCCATTGGGATTGAATGCAAAACTATAGTTTTCCTTAATTGAGAAAGGCTAATATTTAAGGAGTACAAACTATCTAGACGATGTGGGCCCGTGGCGCAGAACCCCGTCTATAGTAGGCGAGACATAAGCGGGGTGTGCAAGCAGGACAGCGCATCGGCCCTCTAAGCCGGGGGTCGTGGGTTCAAATCCCACCGGGCCCGTCAAAATTAGGCCTTACAGCTGGCGTATAGACATCGTGCATGTTAAACTTGACTCCGTAACTTCTTAAAGCCTCCATTAAAGCTTCTGAAGATTCTGCAGACACCAGTATACATCCATCGCTAATTTTAACTCCGTTAAGTCCGTCAACGATTCCATTATCTAAACCCTTTCTACCATAAAGCTTGTAAGAGCGCTTCATCTTATCCCTTTGCCTTAAGCCGCTCATGGTATATGCAGCAAGCTTTGTAATGTTTAAAAGTTAAAGGCTTCATGTAAGCCTCGAAAGGATATTTAACGTAAAGTAGTCTTCCATGTTTTAAGATTTAATCTAGAAAGGACTTATCACTTTTGAGAAATTCATCTAAGCTATTTGGCATGCGATGTATGAGCAGATTTAATGCACTTTTTTACAAAGTGAAAAATACTTGGGGTGTATATTGAATTTCCATATAAAATCCATACAAATTCATAGAAAAAATATGGATTTTACAGGCTGTCGTACCTATTTTAAAGTTAGCTGAATGATAGGCAAAGCCTCATACATATGAAGATCCATTTTTCGAACATGGGAGAGTAAGAAAATTTATATCTATTGTCGCAGAGAAACACATGGGGATGTAGGTTTAAATACAAGTTTAGGTGAAGACCTACGTGATAAAATGGGTGAGTTCTTCCTACAGTTTTCTCTTGAAGATGCTCGTAGGTCTATATTTTCTCCATACTTTGGAAGACTTGTTATAACGAGGGAGGATATGCGTAGAATTCTTGACTTGGAAGATTACGATAGAAAGCTTTCTGAAATATGGCATGAAGCCTATAGAATAGCGGAGTTTAAGAACTTCCAGGCGAAGATAAATTTAGTTAAGAAAAGAGAGGAAACCAAAAGATTTTATGAGGAATTTCTAGAGCATTTAAAGACTGAGGATAGGAGACTTATGCTAGAGGCTTCTGAAGCACAGGATAAGTTGGAGCAGGAGATTATCGGTGTTGTTAAACCTTGGGATTTATGGCTTATAAACCCTGAACTTTCGCTTAGAGTTTCCTGGCAGAATAGGATATTCGTATGTAGATACATTAAGGAGGAGGTTACAGAGGAAAAGTCTATCTGGAGCCCTGAGAAATGGCGGATCACCTATAGAGTAGGAGGAAAAGAGTATAGGAAGGATTCAGATAAATACGGCTTCCTCACAATCTGGTACAAGTGGATAGAAGCACCCATTGAAATAGTAGAATTTCAGACGTTTGGATTAAGCTCCCCTAAGTCTCAAACAGCTCTATCTAAGGAAGCAGCTTTCAAAAACGAATTATCCAACCTAGGATACACCATAACATACAATAGTAACGTACACTACAGCAACTGCAACTACCATGTCGAAGTTATAGGAAGATGCGGAGAACAGACAGAAAGTAGAAACTACTGGGGACCATAAAATGCATGTTAAAGATGCGGTAAATTCATTCTACTTCTAGAGAAAATATGCCTCCTTTGATAAAAAGCAAATTTTTATCAAAGGCTGTTCAATAGCCAGCTCAACAATTTCCGCAGTATTCTCATAAAATAAGGCGTCACAATATCTCATATCATATGCCATCTACGTAGAAGTCACCAATAGTATATCTCTTTAGCGTTTTTAATAATCTTACGTAGGGTCCTCGCATCTAAACGTTCTACCCCTGGTCTTGTAGCGTATTCATCAGCGTAATCGCTTCTGCAAAACTCCAATCTAACCTCAATCGGCGATTCGAGAATAAAAGGTTTAAACACCCCAGTTTTAATACGTTGAACAGCCCTCACAGCAGCGCCATGTATCATCTTATTGGCGAGCTTGGGGGAAATACACTTAGCTCTATTTCTGCCAAGTCCTTCTTTAACAGCAACCAATTCGATATTTCCGAAGAAGCTACAAGCTTCTTCACATGCGGCTTTATCTCCTGTAACCATAATGACTGGTACGCCGAAAGCACCAGCATAAGCTCCCGCCTGACCAATTTCACCGGTCTTCCTCCCATTAATATAAAGGTTAAACCATGAAGTCGACGATTGAGTGTGGTCTAGAAATCCATTCAATGTGCCAGCCATCGCATGACAACCAACTTGTATTAACCCGTTGAAAGTTTCATCGAGACTCGGCATAACTTCCAAAGGATTTTTCACAGTTTCATATATCGCCTGTTCATCCAACATTTCTAGTATAAAGTTGTCACCACCACCATGTCCATCTAATACGACAACATCTTTAGCTCCGCCGTCAAAGGCTCCAGCGATAGCCGAATTAACATCATCACAAAGTAGTTTACGGGCTTTTTCATATTCCGGATGCCCCTTCTGCACCTGTTCAGGACGCCAAATACCGCTAATCCCCTCCATATCTGTTACGATGTAAATCTTCATCTATCACCACAACCATTCTATTAAGAACAGTTTATTTTTCAGATTTATGGTCTAGTTTAAATTAATCTTGAGCGTTTATCGTTGATTTAATCCTCTAAACTCTTCCTTTCTTACCTTCCCCAGATATTTCCCCAAAGTAGTTTATGCTTTAATCTACTTTA
>JAWCKO010000021.1:8255-12701 GCA_038851915.1 Bathyarchaeia archaeon | reverse complement strand
CCTTAGAAGGAATAGTATCCTAACGATTACGAAGCCGGCTGCGCCAGCCTCGAACTGGAATATGGCTGGCGGAGCCTGCTCATATCTTGCGAAGTCGTTGTCGCACCAAGTTGTTACTGAACAGCCACCCCATATTGGGACGCGGCCGACGCCTAAGAGGTTGATGATCCAAACTCTGGTAGCGTTTCCTACGAATATCGCAATTATACTGACTATAGTAGTCAGTATGAATACGTCTCTCAGGTTTACCTTAGCCATATCTCCGAGCTTAAGGTTCTGTATTGTAAGGTATGCTCCACTCTGAACACCGTGAGACACATGGTTAAGCCCCGTATGCATAAATACGTGGCTCATAATCCAGTCTGCACTGTAAGCTTGGGGGGCTGTTGGCCATATCAGTCTTAGAGGCCAGCTTGGCCATAAAGCTCTCTCATGTATGTATCCGCATCCACTGAGCCCTAAGACGTATGCCGGTGCAACCGTGTTTATGAACGCTCCTACTACTAAAACGGCTAATGCCACTCCTATGCTTAAGCCTGCTGAGAAGCAGAACGCTAGAAGTATTATCGCCGATACTAATATGAACAGGTAGATCTGCCTGTACGTGAATGGCTCACGAGCCTCCTCAGGAGATTTGCCTCCACGCATAGCAAGCCTTATCGTTTCAGCGATGTAGCTTCTAGCATGGAATAGCATCATAACGGTCACTGCAAGGGTTCCACCTATCATAGTCACCCACATCCAGTAGTACGGTGGACCGAAGAGTGGAGATATATCTGATCCTGCCCATCCCAGAATCCTACAGGCACTTCCCATATCGAAGACACCAGTATAGTATCCCATTATATATGCTACTTGAGCTAATATTACTACTGCTATAAAGAATACCCATGCTGAGAATAAGACGTCTAAAGGAGCTAAATAGTATACTAGGAATGGTAGAATATTCTTCGTATAGCCGGGCCACCACACAAGAGCACTTTCAACAGGGTCTCCGGCGAATACGCATACGCAACCTTGAGGACTCGTGGATGATGTCGCCGTACCCCTCCAAGCCAGTAGGTCCGGCCACCAAGCCCAAACGTATGTACATAAGACTTGGACTTCGAAGATTAAGGCTATTAGGAAACCTATAAGGAACCATCTCATAGTCGGCTTTACACCCGGCTCCTCTGAAACCCTTCTTACGACATCATATGTTGCTATTACGTATGGGAATGGTACTCTTTCAACGTCAAGCCATCTACGCCTCAGCAATAGCATTACGCTTGAGCCGAAAAGGTAGAAAACCAAGAGATACAGGGACCAGAAAAGTATGCTTCCAGACCATGCACCCCAGTCTGTAGCAGCGCCGCCAATGTTTATACGTTGAACGACTTCCAGGGGAGGCATCCACCACCAGCTCTGAGCCATAGGTAACACCTCGGGGTCTGTATATAGTAGTGTTCTACTGAAGCCGACCGGCCAACATGCGAAGGTCTCGTAGTGACCTATGCCGTACATTCCAACCGCAGCACCTACTATGTATATTGAGATTAGAAGAGATGGAGATAGCTTACCTCTGAAGTATTTAAACGGGTAGGCTAGTAGGAGGACTAGTAGGGATATTACGGGTATGCCCATGGTTTTAGAAACCGTACCCCACGCATAGCGGCACATGAAGGCACCGCCTACTGAGCCGTTTAAAGCGATCTCCACTGTGCCTATGAAACTCAGCAATGCCGATAGAATGGCTAGGGGAATCAGTAGAGAAGACTTAATCCTAAACTCTTTAATCTCCTCAGTCATTTTCCCTGTAATTAGAGTATAAGCCGAATATTTAAAAGCTTAACTATGTTAGACTATGAAAATTGACTGAAGAAGTTAAAAAATATTGAGGAAGTTCTAGTATGGTAGTAGCCACATGCTTCTGCTGACTAAGATTAGTAGTGCGCGTATGGACTCCATTAGACTCCAACCTAGGCCTCCGCCCATGTAGAATCTGTTTACGAAGACGCCGTAGGATATGCTTGTCCTCCTACTTAGGATACGGCTTATGATTTTATTTCCGATTATTGAACCTATGAGCATCGCCATCGTAGTTTCAAGCTGCATAGAATATCCCATGTAAGTGCCGAATGCACCAGTTATAAAGGCTACTAAGAAGTATGGTCTATGGAATAATAGAGACGTCAGCAAGTATATGGCTGAGCCTGCGGCGAAACCTCCGAGTATAAGCTCTCTTCTAAAGAGGTAGCCTGTCCACAGCCATACCTGCCACCTAGCCCAGTTCATCGCATCAACAGGCCAGAATATTATTGTTGCCGGGTATGCACCAGAGGGGATTGGCGATAGACTCCACAGGTACGATAGGAATAATAATGTTGTAATTATTCCAGCGAAGAACACGATTATATAGGTTTTAATGTACTCCGCCTTACTGGCTTGAAGTATATCTGCCTGCATGAATGCTTGAGCTATACCAGGTCCTCCTGTATAGACGTTCACCGGGGCGAACCATATACGTTTATCAGCCCAGCCGCTAGAATATATCATCAGCTCTCTAAGCATGGGAACGTTGAAGCCAGTGATTGTTACACCCGCCGCACTAGCACCTAAGAACGATGCGAAGAATGAGCCGCCGATCATAAATAGCGCTAGAATCCATATTGGAAAGCCCGTTAAGAAGTGTACTAGTAGCATGCCTCCACAACACGCCCCTATGAATGCAAGCAGTAGCAGGTTAAGTGGAGGACCTTCACCCTCCCCTCCTTTAGCCTTGCCTAGGGAGCTGAAGGCTCTTATGAATGTTTTAGGTCTTATTAGAATCGGTAGAAATGCCGCTGCTAAAGCAAGCCCTATCGTAAAGCTTGTGTAAAAGTAAAGCTGAGACCTATAAACGAGCGTAGCCATCGGCCACGAGAGGTCATATGGGCTTTCAGCAGGCCATAGGTTAAACCTTGTAATCAGATATGTCCCTATGGAGTAGCAGGAGAAGGCTCCTAAGAATTGAGCCAGGCATACTTCTACGGGTAGTAGGAAGCCTCCCATATAGTACATCAGGTTTAATGTGAAGCTGAAGCCGAATCCTGGTAGGAAGTGGGCGAGCACTGGGGTCATATCGTATGTTCCAGCTATTGGAAGTATCGTCGCGTAGATGGCGATTCCACCGCTGGATAGATACGGACCTAGAAGATACGGTAGGAAACTTACGAATAGGTTGTACAGGGCTCCGAATAATATTGAAAGCATTAGAATCCTCATCTGTGTCGGTTCTCTTTCTCCAAGTGTTAATACGGCTTCTGCAGACGCTCTAGCCATTGGAAACTGAAGCTTCTCTATTTTAACGTAGAGGGAATACGTGAAGTATCCCATGGATACGTCTGCAATAAAGCCGAATATCATCGCTAGCAGTGTAATACCTAATGGAATAAACCATACTGGGTCGAAGTATAAGAATCTAACGTCCCTGTATATTCTAAGCACTTCGGTTTCAGGCGGAGTCCACCATGATGGGACGTATTGAGCAATACCCAATGCATAAGACGGTTGACTGTAGGCCATGTACATGTTTTTCAGGAAGTCGTATGCTCCACCCATACTGTATATTCCTGCGTAGTACGAGGCCATCCACTGGAAGCTGAGTAGAATGAAGAGCTCCTGCTTGGTTAGCGGTGAGCCGAGGAAGTGGGCGATTTCAGACCATAGTAGGATTACGATCCAAGCCTGCAGTGGAAACCACTGTCCACTTATGAGATTGTAGTATATCATGACGGGCTGTACTAGGGCAAGTGAGAATATTAGAGCCAGTAGAGACCTCCATGTTAACCCTCGACGGATTTCACCCTCCGAGGACATTCGACCACCTCTTTTTACACATCAGAGCCTTTCTTAAACTCTTCAAGACCTATGAAGCCCTTCTTCTTAAATGTTTCTAAGCCTGTTTCAATGTACTTCTCTTTAACATCGGTTTTCAAAGTCCTCCAGATCAAAAGCTGTTTCCTCATACTGTCTATAAATGGTCTGTTGGAGTTAACCCAATCACTCAGTAGACCCGTAGTTCTACGTAAGTACAGAGTAAGCCCGTAAGGCCTCTTCCTATGGGATTCAGCGATCAGTGAAACTAGCTGTGTGATTCCCACGTCGAAGGGTGCAAGCCTGATATTTGCCATAACCAGTTTAACGTCTTTATCCTCGGCTATGTTCTCCTCAGATTTCCATTCTATATCGCCGAACGTTGCGAATGCACCTACACCTTCAGTTCTATGGGCATCGAAGTACTCGTTTACAAACGCTAGGAACCCGTATATTTCACGGCCCGAGAAGACGAACGGCATTTTAATCTCCCACTCGTCTCCACGAGGTGGTGGGACCTTCCATTTACGTTCGAGAGATGGCGTTACAAGCTTAGATGCTTTAATAGACGGATAAACCGTTGAAACTATCGTCACCAATGATGCTGATCCT
>JAWCKO010000021.1:0-8245 GCA_038851915.1 Bathyarchaeia archaeon | reverse complement strand
ACTATGAACACGTAGAACGATGAGAAGTTCGGGTAGAATCCTTCAGGGTACATGTTTAGCGATGCGAATAGCCAGCATCCGATCACTCCGTATACATAGCCCATTACTGCGCCAAGTAAAGCATACACTAAAGACTCTGCTAGGAATAATACTGAAACATGTAGCGGCGATAGTCCTACAGCCATGTAGATCGATATCTCCCTTGTCCTGTAGTATACGTTAGCCAGCATCATGTTTAGAATTGTAAAGCTACATATTATTGTCGGAAGTATGAACGTTTCGAAGCCCGTGATTGTAAACCACTGCCTATACCTGACTATTCCAAGCCTATTAGGAGCATCGCTGTAGTATACGTCTGTAGCAATCCTTAAAGCTAAGTCTCGTGCGATGTCTCTTATCGTCGCCGTATCGTAAGGTTTATAGGCTATACTCACTATGTAAGCTCTTTCCCTTAAGAGCAGGCAGGCTTTAAGAGGCATTATCATTATCTGGCTTCCTGGGAAGTGGAATGGAACGGCTCTACCAGCACCCGTGGTCACCAGTGGCATTAGCGGGGTTATAGGCTCACCGTCGAGGTCTACTAGACCAGTGCTGCCAGACCATAATAGGTCTCCGTCAAATATACCTATGACTCTAAGCTCCATACCTAAGAACGGTATCGTAGAGCCTATCGTTATCTCTCTACCTAGCTCCTTCGTCAAGTTGTCCGCTATCGTCGTACTTATTAGACACGTGTAGACATCATCTGGACCAAACCAGTCGCTACCAGGCAGCAGTATCTCATCTACATGGGATATCTCCTTCTCCTCAGGGCTTAAGAAGAGGACTGCGCCGACCTTAGTTATAAGCTGATCTGAGAATGCGAAGTATCCTAAACCCCTCTGCGGTGGCGGTGGGAATAGCCATCCTCTAGCCGAGTATGTCCCCGTGCCTTTAAACTGGTTTATAACTTGGTAGTACATCTCCTCAGGTATTGCAGACCATACAGGTCTCCTTATCAGTATACCTTGGTATAGCGGCGGTTCCTCTCCCTCAGATACGACATGCACATCTTCCACTGGTCTTGGAGCAGCCATAAGCGACGTAAACGTCACCATTGAGAAGACCAGGATAATTACCGACGCCAATGTTAACGCTGTCATAAAGCGTCGTCTTCTCATGTTGCTAATGGATAGTGAGAACGCTTGGAAGGCTATGGCTGAACGGCTTATCTCCGCCGTGTGCATACCGACCATTCTCTCCTTCAAGGTTTTAGCACTCATCATAGCTTCCCTTATTACGAAGCCTAGTAGAGGTAGTATCACTATAGCCGCGCCGAATGCTAAGATAGCCATACCGGCGTTTGAAGCCAGGTGGAAGCCTGGGTGGAACACGTTCAGCACGATCAACATGATTCCGAAGACAATTATAGTTGACGCTAGAAGTTTACGCTTTTCAAACCCTACGAGTCGGCTCATAGCATAAGCGAACGGTATTATAGCTATCGATATTACGACTATCGTATATATGACCTGCCATATCAAATCCATCATTGAATAGTATGCTTGCTGCTCATATGCCCAAGACGCGTAAGCCGCCGCGTAGCTGAAGCCGTAGTCTCCCATACGAGCGGCTTCCATAGCTTGGTTAAAGTATTCTGTGGCTAAACCGTGGAACATCATAGTAACAGGGTTAAACGTATAGTATCGTGCAGCGAGTCTAACCCTGCCGTCATTCAACATATATATGTCTCTAGCGTAGATCAGAGGTGTGAACGGTATCATTAGGGTTTCACCGGGTTTAACTGTATAACCGTATCCAGCCGTGTTCTCAGGGGTACTGTTGAGCAGAAGACCCATTGGGAATCGGCCTCCCGCTCCACCTCCTCCGAAGGCAGCACCGATGAATCCGAAGGTTCCGATTGCAACACCGCCTCCTCCACCACCAGCCGCCGCTCCATATGCACGTCCCCTCATCACAAGTATCTCAACGGGGGTGTCTGGTATGACGAAGCCCATAACATCTCCATACGGTGAGGCTAAAGCACTCTGCTGGATTAGAGGACCATGAGCCAATCTATTGTACAATGATAGAGATGGCATTGAGCTTAAGTCGGATGGGTTGAAGAGAGCGAATAAGACTATGCTAGAGCACCTGAAGATGGATATTAGGTACGACGCCTCTATAGTGTTTACGCCGGCGTAGTTTGACTGGTACGGCGACCATACACCTACGTCAGTAGCCCATTCTATACGTCCGTTTGTACTGTTGACCACGAAGGCATTTACAGTCCCACCAGTATAGGGTTTAACACCTTTAATTACAACTATACCGTTGCGGTTAGGCTTGACTACGACGTCTAAAATACCCGCTAGGAAGGCGGCGCCGAAGGCGGCATAGGATGGGACTGCAGTTAAAGCTGGGGCTGAAGCAGACTGGTAATGTACAACTACATCATCTATGGCTTCTGGATGCCTATAGGCATCAAATGGGTCCCAGTAGGCAGTTGTCATATTGTAGCTGACGACCCTTATGGTTAAGCTACAGTATCCCCATTCACCCGTAGCCTCCATTCTTGAAGGCGACTGTGGAAGATCTATCCTGGTCTCATTCAGCAATGCATATAGTGATGTAAATATGAATTGTACTTGAGGCCAGTAGTTCCTCCATTGAATTTTATCGAATGTATCAGCCGGAGTCTTCATGAAGTGTCGGGCGTCGTTAGTCGTGTGGAATGCGAAGCCTCCGCCGTAGCATGCAGCTACATAGGGCTCAGAGTCGAAGTACGTTGCTCCCATGAATTCCGTCGGTGGGCATGCGCTTATCCAGGGGGGATAGGTTAGAAGTATTTCGTCTAGGAAGTATTCGCCGTATCTGGTTCCGAGGATTTCCTTCAACGCGGGTAGATAGGTCTGGAATAGTAGAGATATTAGCTGGGTATACCTGCCGTTTAAGACCTGGGTATTTGTGTACGAGTATACGTTGCCACGGTTGTATACGGCTAGCTGCTGGCTTCCAGCAGATAGGTCTAGGCTTACAAAGAGCCTTACATTTCTAAACATTCCGAAGTGTCTATCAACCCACTCTCTAGCACCCCATAGGCTCTGCCAGTGTCCTGCGAACACCACCAGCATCACTGAGCGTTTAGGCGGGTTTTGAGCTAGGAACTTAGCCAAGTTTAGTAGTGCTGATACACCTAAAGCGTCTGTTGCACCTGGAGCTAAAGCCGGCACTATAGACCAAGAGTCTAAGTATGCGGTTAATACGCATATTTCATTTGGATACTGTGTTCCAGGTATATAGCCGACTATATTGGGTACACGTATGTTCTCCCACTCCATAAGTGAATCTATCCATATACTGACTCCACCTTTTTTCTCACAGAGCCCCTTCAAACGCAGACCGTCTTCAGGCCTCAGGTATATTCTTGGAAACGCTACTGGTAGGTTGTAGAGCTTCTGGAAAGCCTCCATTCTAGATTCTCTCCCACTACCGATATATATGACTCCTTTAGCTCCGAACATCATAGCTAATCTGAAGAACCATCTACTGTCGTCGAAGTCCATCAGCACAATTCTACCTGTGACGTTAACCTTCGACAGGTCGTCGAAGTTTCCTTTACCAACGTATACTAAAGTATCGCCTTCAGGCGGGCTTTTATAGGGGGATGGATTTACAAGGTTTGGCCAGAGGTTGTACCCTTCAAATGTTTCACCGTTTTCAAGAACTATCTTAGCACCGTAATCCACTGGTGCCGTTATTTCGAAGTATTCGAAGTATTCGTCATCACCGTAGGGTTGAATACCGTAGCTTCTAAACTCAGACACAACGTAGTCTACCGCTTTAAAGAAGCCGGGATAGCCTGTTACTCTGGATTCGCAGCTTGAGAAGAAAGAGATATGACGCATTATTTCCTCCTCATCTATATTGGCTAAGACGTTTCTAAACATGGAGATTAGCTCTTCACTGCGCTGAGTTGGTAGCTGTGAATACGCTGGCGATATTGTAGCAGACCCTACTAAGCCTAGTAGGATCACTATAGTTAGGAAGATTGAGAGAACCTTTGGTTTTTTAAATCTTAGACTACCAGTTAAAAGCTTTGAGTCTTTCAATACGTAACACCTGAATTTAAAAGTGGAGAAAAGATATATAAGGGTTTTCTCTCACGGATGGCTAGTCTATAGTAGTGGAGCCGCCTGTAGAAAATTTGGAGGAAAAGTATTTAAATTTGCGATTTCATTCTATCTTTAGTCTGAAGTGGAGCGGAAGATCGTATATTTAGGAGTAGCTGTTTTAATCGTAGGTATATATGCGTTGTTAATTGCACAGTCTTTATCTACCATGGTAAACGTGGATGAGTGGATTTATGATGAGAATATAGATTTGCTTGAAAATGAGACAGATATTATAGAAGTTAATATTGATTTAAATACTACTATAGTTGTAAACGTTATAACATACGAACACTGTGTAGATTTCAAGTTTATGGATAAAATGAACTATGAAAAGTTTCTAATAGGCGAAGAACATAGTAGTATAATCGAAGTTGAACATACGGCTAACTACATGCTGACGCATTGGAATAGCGAAGCCAATGGAACATATGTCGTGCTTCTAAGCAATGTTGGCCAGTGCTTTGAAAAACTCGTAGAGGTGAAGATAGGGGTAAGTAAAACACCGCCTAGAAACCCTACCGAGGAGAAGGCAATACTCACGAAGGCGGGTTTCGGAATACTAGCCGTGGCTTTCTGGACCGTTATGTACGGTCTTCTTAAAGAGAGGAAGAGTTAAGCGGTTTAAGATTTATCCTTTTGGGAAGGCCACTCCCTTAAATACTTCATAAGGGCTTTCACTTCATCCTGTGTTAAACAGGCCCTTTCAACATCTGCAGGTAAGATCTCACCATTCCAAGCGCCTTGAAACATCCTTACAACGTTTTTGATGCATTCTGGACATGATGATATTATACCACTCCACTGTTCTAACCCGTCTTCCGTTTCAAACTTGTTAACGATCATAACTGTTTGATCGTCAGATATCACTATTAACGGTAATGGAACCGTGGTCTTTCTAACTTCAAAGCCCATATCTCCAGCTTTCTTCTCAAGCTCATCGTTCTGGACTATGAGCCTAATGGTAACACTCTTTTTAGATAGTTTTAATAGAGCCTGTAGAAGTTTGTCATGTGGAATCAGTTCGTAAACTGGTAAAGATATTGAAATCGATTTAGAGGTTTTAGAGATCATTTTGGAGATTGTACGGCTTATACGGCTTTTACCCAATACGTTAGTGCGACCGAAAAACCTCATCTTAGAAATTGCATTATAGAGCGGTGTAAGCTCTGACACTAAGAAGTCGGAGGTCTTCTGAATATCTTCAACTATTTTGTCTTTAAGCGCCTCTAAGGACTTTGACGGGGGTTCGACTTTAAATATTAGAGGCCTCTGCTTTGCTACATTCACTAAGTTGAGAGATTTAAGCTTCTCAATAGATGTGTAAACTTTCGGATATGGAATACCAGTTATCGAACTGATTTCAGAAGCCGTTAACGCACCGAATCTTAAAAGAGCAAGATAAGTTTTAGCCTCATAAGTTGTCAATCCGAGTTTCCTCAGAGAAGTTAATATATCATAGGTCATTCTAAAAAGATTTATAGAAAACCCTTCTAATTAAATTATCGGAAAATGCAGAGTAAAAACGCATGTGAAACCGTAGGCGGAGAATTAAAAGCAGCGATCGAAGCTAGAGAGCTGACCAAACAGTATGGAGAATTTACAGCCGTAAGCGGGTTAAATCTTAAAGTTTTCGATGGAGAGTTCTTCGGCTTACTGGGACCAAATGGAGCTGGTAAAACGACGACCGTTAAAATGCTTACTGGGCTTACTAAACCTACTAAAGGCGAGGCACTCATCATGGGTGCGAATATAATGGAGAGGCCCCTCGACGTTAAAAGAATCATAGGAGTTGTACCCGAAGTATCAAACATATACGTGGAGATGACTGCCTGGGAGAACCTCATATTTGCAGCTGAACTTTATGACGTCCCCAGAGATGAGGCTGTTGAAAGAGCCAAAATGCTATTAGAGGTTTTCGGCCTCTACGAGAGACGCCACGATAAATCGGCTAACTTCTCTAAAGGTATGAGGAGGAGGCTGACCATAGCCATGGCGTTGATTCATAATCCAAAGGTTTTGTTTTTAGATGAGCCGACGAGCGGTTTAGATGTTCAGAGCACTAGAAACATTAGGGAAGTCGTTAGAAGACTTAATAGGGATGGGGTAACGGTTTTCATGACGACACATTTCATAGATGAGGCTGATAACTTATGCAGTAGAGTTGGCATAATAAATAAAGGGCAATTAGTGGCTTTAGATACACCTGAGAGACTCAAACAGACAATTGGAGGAAGATTAAGCGTTGAAGTATCGCTTCAACCCATACCAAGCTTAGAAGAGCTTAAAGAAGTTGCAAGCGATATTATGAAGACTGGAGACAAGTTCATAGTCTACACTGAAAATCCATCTACAACTCTATCTGAGCTCATCAAATTAGCCGACGCAAAAGAGTGGAGGGTCATATCAGTTAGAACTCTAACGCCAAGCCTTGAAGACGTATTTGTTAAACTCACAGGGCTTACGGCCGTCGATGTTGAACGCCTTGAGCTTATCAGACCCCCTGGAAGGGGGAGGGGTAGAGAATGAGCATAGACCTGTCTTTTAAGAAGATACTTACCATAGCGACAAAAGACATTAAAACATACTATAGTAAGCCGCCTTCACTATTCTATGGCATCGTTTTACCATTTGCACTCTTCGGATCCTTCCTCGCTGGAAGACCCTGCGTAACGGAAGATTATAGGGTAGTTGGGGTTACAGCCTTATCGACGTTCTTCGGAGGAACCACAATAGCGGCTGTGATCCTTCCCCTTGAGAGGAGGAGTGGAACCATAGATAGGCTTATTTTGGCACCCGTGTCTTTCAAGACTCTTCTATTGGGGAAAAGCTTGGCTGGTTTCACTTTCAGCTTTCCGATAACGCTTCTAGTCCTCTCAATAATACTTCCATTTACGGGGTTTTGGAATCTCAATCCTCTTCTTCTGGTAGTTTCTATAGCTTTATCCGTGGTATTCTCATGCGCCTTCGGCTTGGCGTTCTCAGCTTCAGCCAACGATGTGGCTGACGTTATGTGGCCTATGAATTTCGTAAGATTTCTCATGATATTTTTCTCAGGAGTCTTCATGCCTATAGATGAGATTTACCTGTATATGCCTTCTCTGAAGTTTATAGCCTACCTACTGCCTTTAACGTACTCCGTAGATGCTGTTTACCAGTCTATAGTTGGAATAAACGACGTAACGATGTTGATCGCAGACTTCGCAATACTAATATCGATAACAATAGTGCTTTACTACATAGCTTACAGAAGATTCATAAAAACTCTAACCTGAGAACTCAGCATAATTACCGAACCGGAACGTTTTAACCGCGTCTTATTCCCCCATGTTTTTAGACAAGCATCCATGTAGTACTTAACAGAAACATTTATAACTTTCAAAAGTTAAACATTAAAACGGGAACATGAAGCGAGAGTTAGTAGTCGCCTTCCTCATAGTGTTGATCGCCGCAGCCGCCTATCTTGTGGTCTATACAAAGCCATGGATTACTAGAGTCTCTGTACTCTATCCGGATAATGCATCCGACATACTCAACGAATTGAAGGCTAGTTTTGAAGATGGGAACTGGTTTACAGGAGTAGAGCTTAAAACGTACGCCAGTAGTGAGCTTGTTCGTGAGGTTTTAGGTTCAGAGAGAGTAGACGTTATAATCCTAGATGATATTAACGTCGCGGATGATTTACGTAGAGAGGGATATTTAGACTGGTTTATAGAGTTCGCTAATAGGAGTAGAAACATATATTGTATAGCCGTAGTCAACGGCGCCACTCATCCAAGACAAGCCCTTGAATTCGCGAGGTTTGTGTTGGAGAACTCTGGGATATACGCGGGTTTATGTACAGTTGTAACACCAGCTAGAGGGTTTGGAAGTGTTCCTGAAGAACTCCAACAGCATATTGCAAAATATAAGGTTATTTTAGACGGAGTTAATAGAAGCGTCATAATACCTGAAAACGTTAAGAAGATTGCAAGCCTTGTCCCGGTGATCACCATTTCCATGATAATGATGGGTGGAGGAGATCTGTTGGTCGGCGTGGATAGGATCTCCCCGACTTCTGAATTCCTACAAATAGTCTATCCACAGATTAAGGA
>JAWCKO010000020.1:2215-12849 GCA_038851915.1 Bathyarchaeia archaeon | reverse complement strand
AGCTTCTGGCTACCGGCAATACCGCTACTATTCATGAGCTGGGGTGACGGAGTAACCGGAATAGTCAGAAACCTCATGTTTAAAAAGAGGACGAAACACTGGATTGGAAACCTAGCCATGTTCCTCATATGCGCCCCAATAGGCTACATCCTAAGCAGCAACATAACCAGCCCAATCTCAGGGCTAGTAGCAGCCTCAATAGCAAGCCTAGTAGAACACTTCGAGAAAATCGGCGAATACGTAATAGATGACAACATAACAGTCCCACTGAGCAGCTTCATAGTATTATTGGCAGCCAAACTTTTAAGCTAATATCACCCATATCGATGCTCTTTCAGGGATTCAAGGGAAAATCCTCAAAATCCCTCTACAGATTATGACTATGAAGCTAGAGCCATAAGCTCTATCCTCACTGAGCCCACAATCTATCTTTTAGCAGTCCATTAGATAACGCCGCGCTCATGCCTTACAGCGTCCAATACTTCCTTGGCTTTAGAGTATTCGGCAAACAGTTTAGAAAGCTTCTCGCATGGATATTCCGTACATAAGCCACAATTCTCAACCTTCCTCTCTTTTCCACACTTCCTTATTCCACAAACATTGCAGTAGTGGATGACCCGTGGACTATCGCTTACACAGCCATCGCAGTTAATGTCCTCTTGCCTGTATTCCCTACCATATTGCCTAGTAAAAAGTTTCAGCCACCCGCCTTCTTTCATCATCGTCGTTCTTCACCGTGGCAATAAAAACTGGACAATCAGAACACACTATTCCACAATAACCAACTATTCTCAACAAATTCACCTCAAATAATATAGGAGGCATAACCAGATTAACTTACTGCTTCACCTTAACAAGAAATAACGTTTCAAAGAACATTAAAGCCTTAGACTTATTCAAGATTGGAGCAGTAATATGGAATGTTCAGGATTTTCTCCAAGAAAGTTGAAGTAAATCTATCGGTTAATACGGGCTCTACGTACACATTGATCCAAGCTCAGGCTAGCTGACAATAGGGTTGTTAGGAAACCCCCAGGTGAAATAGGGATAGAGGGCGACGGTTTTAAAGCTACGGCGACACCCTTCGTATTCGGAGAGAAGGATATACTTCTCCTATGCTCAGTCACCATGGAACAGTTGGGTTTAGTACCAGACCCCGTTGAAAGACGGTTAAAACCAGTCGAAGCACTACTTATGAGGGCAATAGTTTAAGCTTTAACACCATAAGCGGGAAGCTTACATAACCAATTGAGGAATGAACTTTTCAACGGCTTCTCTAATCTGACCCCACTCAGCCTTACTGTGGATCGTAAACTTCTGATTACGCCTCCACCTGCCGTTCCTATTCAACCAGACATACATCGCTATTTGCCTTCTACCGAAGGATTCAACTAACACTACTGCAGACCACCATTTAGCCGTCTTATAGATTGTAACGCTATCTAAAACCTTCAACTTCTCAGATATAGGGATCTTATCTTCAGACATACCGCCGCACACACTCCTACAACATTAAGCCAAATAACACATCATCAACTTATAAACTTGTCAGAGTAAACTGTAGTAGACAAACATAGGAAGTATAATGAAAATACTCAGAAAACCCTTATATATCTACTATTCAACTCCTTTTCCTAGTGTTCATCTTGGAAAAACTTAAGCGTGAACTCCTAGACCTTCTTGAGAAGAATTTAGAATTCCGCTACACCGTAGCAGGCTACCTAGGGCTATCCGAAGTGCTTAAAAGATTGGATAAGCTAGAAGAGGGACAGACCAAACTCTGGGAGGAGGTGAAGAGCCTAAGAGAAAACCAAGAGAAGTTATGGATGGAGGTTAAGAGTTTAAGGGAGGGCCAAGAGAAGCTATTGGAGGGTCAGAACAGGCTTTGGGAGGCTCATAACAGGCTATGGGAGGAGGTTAAGGCACTTAAAGTCGAGCATGAAAGGCTACGTAAGTACATGATTTCAGGCTTTAGAGACTTAAAAGGAACGCTTATGGTTGCATTTGAAGACCATGCGGCATCCTTCTTAGAAATAATGCTTGAAGAAATGGGCTATCCTGAGGCTAGGGTTGAGAAGAAGTATTTAGCCTACCAAGGTCAAGTTATCGATATAAACCTTTTCTGTGAAGAGCCCTTGGCTGTCGGTGAGGCGACTGTAACAGTTAAAAGCGTTAAAGAAGGCGAGAGCGAAGTCGACAAGCTTTTGAAACGTGTGAAGATTGTTGAGGAGATTTACGGTAGGAAGCCTATGCTAGTGGTTTTATCCATTGCTAGAACCACCTCGGAAATCGCTGAAGCATTGAGGAGGCTTGCTGGGAAGCATGGTGTAAAGCTGATTCTTGGAAGAGAAATGGAAGAGGCTCTTTCAATTTAAAAAGATACTCAATGATGTTGATATCGACTCTCCAGGCTTACTGAAGCCTCACGGCTTACAGTTATGAATAGGTATGTCGCAGATGCAGTCACAGTTCCAGCAATCCTCAAAGTCACGTTTCCATGCTCTACGTAGTCCCTAATCGCCGTTAGAACTGTACCTGCTCTTATGTACATCACCCCCTCTAACGTCGCAACCCCTTTAGATGGGAGAGGTTTACCAACGGTTGTTACTTCTCCAAGCTTAACATCTTCCAAGAACACTTCCAAGTAGACCGATTGAAGAGTGATAGACGTATCCGTAGGGTTTCCAATGGTCAGCGTTATCTTAGCCTCTGCACTCAGAGGAAGCAGTGACACATCTAAGACTTTAAAACCCGACACCTCCATGGTTTCCAGAGACCTATTCAAAGCTTCAGTCGTCTTCACATAGCCGTAACCGTAAAGTCCCGCTGGAAAACCTACGACCAATAAAACGATTAATACTAAGACTGCAGTCTTCACATCCTCCATTCATCCCTTTATCCACCATATATACTTTTACGTCAAAAAATTGTTAGAGTAAATGTAGCCCACCTGCATACAATTTAAACATAGACGACGACTAAAAGTTAATCAACATTAGAACTTTACGGTAGCATACTTCTTTGAAAGATCCCACCTGCTTTAACATAAACCGTTAGCATTATGAACTCCTAAATATAGGCTTATCCGATAGAGTTAAATAATTCGAATACATTGTTTGCCTTGAAAAACCCTAGAGAAGAGTGATATTATGGCTAGGGAGATTAAGCTTAGAGTCGCGGAAGTCAGCCATCAGAGGGATGTTGGACGCTGGAAGGTTAGGATAGACGCTAAAACCATGGAGTTTCTAGAGGTGACCCCCGGGGATATCGTGGAGATTAAAGGTAAGAGGACTACAGCCGCCGTTGTCTGGCCCGCCTATCCTGAGGATACGGGTAAGAATATAATCCGTATGGATGGGATAACTAGAAAGAACGCAGGAGTCTCTATAAACGAATACGTCTCAGTTAGGAAGGCTGTTGCCAGAGAAGCGCAGACTGTAACATTGGCGCCAGTCAATGTAACCATACCTGGCGTAGACCAGAGCTTCTACGAGTTTATTAAAAACCGTATTCTCGAAGCCCCATTAGTCGCAGGAGACACCATTCAAGTTTCAATATTCGGAAGCGCAGTCCACTTCCGCGTAACCAAAACAATCCCACACGGCATCGTCGCAGTCACATCTAGGACAAACGTTCAAGTCCTCTCAGAACCAGTTCCAGAGAAGACTGGGCTTTTAAGAGTTACGTATGAAGACATAGGAGGGTTGAAAGAAGCCATACAGAAGATCAGGGAGATGGTTGAACTACCACTCAGACACCCTGAGCTATTCCAGAGGCTCGGCATAGAACCCCCCAAAGGCGTCCTACTCTACGGTCCACCGGGATGCGGTAAAACGCTACTGGCAAAAGCAGTAGCCAATGAAAGCGAGGCAAACTTCTTCAGTATTAATGGACCAGAGATAATGAGTAAGTTCTACGGCGAGTCTGAGGCTAGGCTTAGAGACATGTTTCAGAAGGCTCAGGAGAATGCTCCAAGCATAATATTCATAGATGAGATCGACGCCATAGCCCCCAAACGCGAAGAGGTTACTGGTGAAGTGGAGCGTAGAGTTGTAGCTCAGCTTCTCGCTTTGATGGATGGTTTGGAGAGCCGTGGAAACGTCATAGTCATAGGTGCTACGAATAGGGTTAACGCGCTGGACCCGGCGCTGAGGAGACCGGGCAGGTTCGATAGGGAGATTGAGATTGGAATACCTGATAAAAACGGTCGCTATGAAATCCTTCAGATACATACCAGGGGGATGCCTTTAGCTGAAGACGTGAATCTAAATAAACTGGCTGAAATAACACATGGATACACAGGCGCTGACATAGCCGCGCTATGTAGAGAAGCAGCTATGAAGGCCCTCCGAAGATACCTTCCAAGAATAAACCTAGAAGAGCCCACGATACCACCTGAGGTTTTAGAGGAAATGGTTGTAAACATGAGCGACTTTATGCAAGCCTACAGGGAGATAACCCCCACAGCCATGCGGGAGGTCGAAGTTGAAGTTCCAACAGTACACTGGGATGAAATAGGAGGCTTAGATGACGTTAAACAACAGCTTAGGGAAAGCGTAGAATGGCCTCTTAAAAACCCCAAGCTCTTTGAAAACATGGGTATTAAACCTCCAAGGGGTATCCTACTCTACGGTCCACCGGGATGCGGTAAAACACTACTGGCAAAAGCAGTAGCCACTGAGAGCGAAGCAAACTTCATATCCATAAAAGGACCTGAGATCTTCAGCAAATGGGTTGGAGAATCGGAGAGGGCCATCAGGGAGATCTTCAGGAAGGCTAGGATGGCTGCTCCAGCCGTAGTATTCTTCGACGAGATCGATGCTCTGGTTCCGCCGAGGGGAGCTAGATTTGGAGACTCCGGGGTTAGTGAACGCGTTATAAGCCAGCTTCTAACAGAACTCGACGGTATTGAAACACTGGAGAACGTCGTAGTCTTAGCCGCCACCAATAGGCCTGACATGGTTGACCCGGCTGTCCTCAGACCCGGTAGATTCGATAGATTGATCTACGTGCCGCCTCCAGACGAGAAGACTAGGCTTCAAATATTCAAAATACATACCAGAAGTATGCCTTTAGACGACGACGTAAGCCTCGAAAGACTTGCAGCTATAACTGAAGGCTATACTGGCGCCGATATAGCGGCAATATGTAGAGAAGCAGCTATGAACGCTATCAGGAGAAACCCTGAAACCGGTGGAAAAGTGAAGATTGAAGACTTCAGGAGAGTTATGGAAGCTATTAAACCCTCTATAACCCCAGACTTAGATAAATGGTACAGGTCAATCTTCCAACAACAGCTTAAACTAGCCAGACCAGCAACACCAGTCACGTGAAAACATGAGAACCCCAATACACACAGCCATAGTAGAACTCTTAGCTAAAAACCCAAGCGGATTAACAGATAGAGAAATATATGAAGAACTCAGAGAACAGTATGAAGAACTCAGCTTCAACCAGCTTATGAAAATCCTCCTCAAACTCGAAATAAACGGCATAGTCAGAGTCACGCGATACCAGAAGGAGACGATGAAAGTAGAACTTTTAACCTAATTACCAGCCCTAAACCAAGGTTAAAACTTATATCCTCCCCCTAAAACTCTTTCTTTCCAGATGCGGTGGTGGTCTAGCCTGGTAAGATACCGCCCTGCCACGGCGGGGTTCGCGGGTTCGAATCCCGCCCACCGCATCCCCTCCATACTTATACCATTATCCGAGCGATAGGGTTTGCCTACTATTAAAATCACTCCGCTTACCAATGCTCTGACAAGCCGCTGGAGGCTTTTAAATCCAAGCCTTCTAAGCCTCTCCATGAGAATCGGACGCTCTTCTCCCCCGCATAGACTCCAACAATCCTCAAGCCTGAAGTGGGCATAATCCTCCTCTATGAGGTTTCCAGCTTCTCCACCATTCTCTCCCCACGGTAGAAAATCACTGGATCATCTAAAAATACCCTCGGTTTAAACGTTAAACATCCTTTTAATCCTTCCACCCTGAGAAATTAACGGCGAAAAATGCTTAAGCCGTATACAAATAGCCTACACATCACCCGCAAAACATCAATATAGAATAATTTAGAATGGTGAAAACCAGAGCCCCTATGAGATTTACGATTCAGACCATGGATATAACAGCCTTATAAATAATGGAGAAAACTATAGGGGGTAGACTCAGAAAAAATTAAAACTAGAAGCTTACACTCAAAGAGCTTAATAATTCCAACACCTTCAAATACACAGACTAGAGAAACGCATATAAACTATAAAATTAAACTAACAGAAATTGTCCCACCCATGTGCTACGAGCGCGCCGTTTCAACACTACACCTCGAGGAAAGCAATAAAGTTGCTCAAGTTGAATTCCTACAGCATACAGATTTCGTTGCCAAGGTCTCCGGTTTAGACCCTTTTAAACACTCTGAAGAAGCTTTAAGCAGAACCTACGATAGGCTTGACCTAGACATGATATGGTTCACCTACGACCCACTCCACCCATGGAGCTCAGCTAAGAATAGAGGCGACTATTTCACGGTGAGGACCGATTCATGGTCTAAAGCATTCCCGACCACTTGGCATGAAACATTCACGGTCAAATCAGTCGACGAAATATTGGAGTTCAACCCGTTTGAAACATGGGAAATACCCAGCTTAAACGAACTGCGCGAGCACTTCCAGAAGACCCATAGTAGAGTTCAAACTGTGTACAAAAGCCAGCTAGTACCTGGAGGAACATACCTCACATGTTTCATGTGGCTTATCATGCTTTTTGGACTTAAATGGACTATTAAAGCAGCATACTACGAGCCAAAACGCTTCAAGAAGCTTTTAGACAGGTTCGGTGAACTCAGCCTACTTCAAGCAAAAGCTTGGGCTCAAACCGACATCAAGGCTTTCATAAGCCACGACGACATCTGTGGAACTCAAGGCCCGTTTTTCCCACACGAGTGGATGCGTAAACACCTATTCCCATGGTATAAGAGGCTTTGGAGCGAGCTCAAACCTAAAGGCATCACAGTCCTCTTCTGCACAGATGGAAATATGACCAGCATAGTCGACGACGTCGCTGAAGCAGATGCAGACGGATTCATAATAGAAGAGTGCTGCGACTTAAAACGCATCGCAGAAAAATACGGTAACGACAAGGCTATAATCGGCGGAGTCGATATAAGCATTCTCACATACGGCACAGTAGAAGACGTCTATAAAGAGGTTAAACGATGTCTAACAACAGCCGGCTCATACCCAGGATACTTCATAAACGTATCAGGCTCCATCCCAGATAACGTCCCCATAAGAAACCTTGAAGCATACTTTCAAGCCGTCAATAAATACGGTCGTAGACCCTTCGGTAAGTAGCATGTCTTTAAAAGAGCCTAACATAGATAGATTCGTATCAACACTCCTACTTGAGGAACACTGTTGAACCCATCTACACATTTAAACTGCACGGTTTCAGCCTACCTGTAAGGATAACATCCGTATTCATACCCAACTTTATACATAGTGATTATGTTTTCAGTGGGAATCTCCGGTAGGAAGACTTGGGAGGGCGCTAAGACGAAGCCTCCACCTTGTGCAACTGTTTCCAGTCTACGAAGCACCTCCGTCTTAACATCGGCTGGTTTTCCAAAGGGCAGGGTTTTCTGAGTATCCAGAGAGCCGTGTAAGCATATTTTATCGCCGAACACGCGTTTAATCTCTTCAACAGACATATTTGCTGCTCCGACCTGTATGGGGTCTAGCCCATCTAAACCTATCTCTATCAGGTCTGGAATTATCTCCCTAATGCTTCCGCAGGAGTGGAGTTGAACGATTAGCCCGTATTTCTTAGCCAGCTTAAACAACCTCTCCAGCCTAGGCTTGAAAAACGTCCTGAACATCCTGGGGCTTAGGAATAGACCGGTCTGAGTTCCATAGTCATCACCCATAAAGAAGACATCTATGTCTTTAGCGCACAATTCAAATATTCTTTTAGAAACCTCAAAGTAGAAGTCTGTTATAACGTCTAAAAGCCTATGAACCATTTCAGGGCTTGTATACACGAACCTGAAGAAGCTCCTTATACCCGTTAAACCTAGGGTTACAAAGAATATTGGACTCCAAGCTCCCCCATAGACAACATACTCCTCTGTATACAGTTCCACTGTTTTAGCAATAGCATGGTAGTTGACTTTATCTGGGTCACCCATATCTATCCAACTCTTCAATGGAGCTTACACTGGCTAGTGGATAGACTTTAGGTATGCCTCTCCTATCGTGAATCACTCCCCACCAATCTTTAAAGCTTCCATCGGAATAGCTTTCAATCGAGCCTAAATCACCCGCCCAGTAGCAGTGTCTAAAATCTATACGAAGTCTGTTCAAAAGCTCCTCTCTTCTTTCAACTCTTAATTCGCCGCATAGCCTCTGCCACACAGATTCATCAGCCCAGAAATCCATTGGAACCCTATCAGGCTCCTCTAAATAGTAGACTGCAAGTCCACGTTCCTTGGAGGTCATATGATTGACCATAGAAGATCAACCTCTTTTTATAAATCTTATATGCCTATAAAGTCTACCCTAAAAAATAATTCTCTAAAAAATAAGTGGGGATCTTTAGAATGGGAAGAACCACCTGTACACGCCTGTTAGCCCCGCGAAGAAGTTTATAGCCATGTATCCTACTAGAAAGCCAGATGCCATAGGCATTCCATGCTCCTCGTAAAGTTTTGAACCGCCAATCTTAAGCGTTAACCACTTCAAAAACCATGCGATTATGAAAGTTGAAGCTAATCCTCGCTGAAGCGTTGTATAGCCGTTCGCCATGAGGAAGCCCAACGGTTCAAATGGAAACCAGAGGAACCTAGACCGCAGGTATTGAAGCCCTAGCACTATTATAGCCCCTCCGACAAACCACGGCCACCACTCACTTGGAGAAGTGCTAGATGGGTGAATATACGTTTCTGTTTGTCCGAAGTATGCTGCGTAACCCCAAGTTTGACTGAAGGCTGTACGAGCCCATCCGTAGGTAGACCATATAACTATCTGCATAATTAAAGTCACAGGTATTATTATTAAAGCCACAAGGGTCACAGTTATAAAGAGGTTTTTATCAGAGGTGGCTTTAGGGAGATTATTCATACGGTATGAGAATGCTGCACCGTATATTGGGAAGCATGTGGGCTCGTTTAGAGAGGTCATCACCATACTGAAGGAGTGTGCATGGAATTGTTCGTAACTGACGTTCCACCATGGCTCCGGTGGATTGGGCCAAATGAATCTGAAGAAGGTGTTCCCCTCCCACCACACGTGTGGGGTAGACACCCTCCCTATGTATATTAGCTGAGCTATAGCGTGGAGAAGATTCTGTGCTATTAGAATTATCGCAATGGGAATACTTAGACCGTTCATCATCCATAAACCTATTAAAGCAGCATTGGAAACAATGAATATAATCCAGTTAAGCCTGTAGCTTCCAGGCTCTTCATAGTCGCTTAATTCCGGTTGTTTGCCTAAGGCTTTTCTTATGGTTTGAATTATATAACGTCTATGCCAAATCAGTTCAGTGATAGCTATCATGTAGAGCCCACCAGCTTCTATCGTATGCCAATTAAGTGGTGGTGCACGAGCTGGACATTCTGGCCCCCATGACCGACAGCATGATCCATAGCTCATTAACGCAGTATAGTGCCCCAAGTAGTACCATGCTTGAATAAATATCAAAATTATCATGAACCAGCAGGATGCGCTGAACAATATGTCTAGTGGAGCGAAGTACGCAGCGGCGACTGTAGCAGGGTTCTTGTTTAAACTACCCAAACCCACTATATTTGAATATATCGGATGAGTAGCAATTTCACCAGCGTAGACGACATGCGTCCCACCTAAGCATGTATTAGTACGCCAACCGAAGATGTCTGGAAACCAGGGTAAGAGTATCGCTAATATAACTGGGAGTTCGAAGCATACACCTAAAATCACACCTATGATGAATGGAAGATATCTCCTGGTCTTCTCACGTTCTGAAGCTACTGCTACTGTAGGTATTCTCTTTAGAAACTCATATGCGACCATGGTGTGCGGAAACGGTATCCTCTCTACGTCGATCCATAGGCGTCTGAAAATGTTAGCAGTAGCTATTAGAGATACAGCGTAAAGATCAAAGAGTACTGTGTAGAAAATTATGACAGGGGTCCAAGCGTTCCATGGAATCTGCCCTATGGAGAATCCTCCAACGGCTAAGAGCTTACATATGTCTGGTTCCGGAGCCCACCAGATCTGCCAAAGACGCATTGAGATATCGGGGTCAACCGTTCTAACAAAGTATATGATCCCCGGATACCAGAACCATGGAAACTGCATAGATATGTAGGAAAATGCCATAGCTCCAATAGCGTAGAGAATCGTTAGATTTCTCAAGCTTAAATATTTCTGGAATAGTTTCGCCTTTGACAGGAAAAATGCGAGCATTAAAAGCCAAAAAGGTGCAGCTCCAAACCACATAGCACATATACTAGGCCCCCAGTGGGCTGTAATAGCGTAAGCCATTGGCGTTGGTTGAACAGCGTTCCAGAAGGTTCCGATAATCCCTAGAAGCAAAGATACAGTTATTATCATAACATATGGTGGTCGTTCTTCTGAGGGTTTTTCACCAGCCGT
>JAWCKO010000020.1:0-2205 GCA_038851915.1 Bathyarchaeia archaeon | reverse complement strand
ATATTTGTTTTTCGCATAATATTGACCCACTCGGGTCAAGATGTTGAGTAGAGAAATGTCGAAGTATTCGGGTTAAAGACCTTTCCCAGGGGGAGAATCTACTGATAAACTTATATACTGCTGTCAAGGTATTACCTTTTGGTGTCACCATATGGGTAAGCTTGTTACGGTCACTGGGAAGGTTCCAGTCGAACTTAAGGAGAGGCTGAGGAGGCTGAGGGTAAACGTAAGCGAGGTCATACGGAGAAGCTTAGAACTTGAGGCTGAACGCTTAGAGTGGGAGAGACTTAAAAGTATGGCTGAAGAGACTGGGGAGATTCTCAGGAAAATTCCCGATGAAGAACTCGTTAAAACCATCCGACTTAGCAGGGAGAACCGTTGAACGGACAATTGATCTTCGACGCAAGTAGCATTTTGATTCTCTTAAAGCTTTTAGGGGAAGAGGCTCTAGACGCCCTCCGGAGCGGTTCTACAATATCTCTAGCCTACTATGAAGTTGGAAATGGTATATGGAGGGAGTGCCTCTTACTTAAGAGAATAGGGCTAAAAGAGGCATTGAAAGTCCTAAAAACAGTATTCGGAATCCTTCAGAAGATGAATGTAGTTTCATTAGAGGGTGAAGAAGTTGGTGAGCCTATACTCGATTTAGCGGTTAAACTGGGCATTACGTATTACGATGCATCATACCTAACTGAGGCATTGAGGACTGGTAAAACGCTTGTTACAGACGACGAAAAACTATCTGAAGCTGCAAAGCTCGTTGGAGTAAAAACTCTAACAAGTAAAGACCTAGCTAAAATCAGTCACAATTAAATTTAACCCATTCAGTCTCTAAGAATATGGTGAATATTTTAGCCATGCGATTTTGATGCTCCATCGTTTAAACCCCATCTAGGAAAAGCTTAATTCCAATCTACAATTAAAATATACGAAGATAGAAATTAGGCGGGTAACTGTAATGGATCCTTCAGAAGTAGTTTCTTTCAGGGTAGATTTATCAAAGACTTATCAGAAGGTTGACGGTTTCGGTGTGAATATAAACTCTAAGTACTGGGAAAAAGGTGCTTTAAGACCTGTTTTGGATCTACTGATAGATGACCTCGGTGCCGTTCTCTTCAGAGTTGATGTTTACGGTAAATCTAACTGGGTTGACCCCGATAACACATTGGGGCCGTCCTCCTTGAATCAGGAGAACTACCGAAGAATCTACAAAAGCGAGGTCTTTGAGAACGGCTGGGGTATGATGAGGTATCTAAATGAAAGAGGGATAACACCCTATATCGCTGCTAGCGGCGTAGTTCCTTCTTGGATGACAAGCGACGGTAAGACTTTAACCGAATATGGCTATTTCGCGGAAATGATGTATTCATTTGCAAGTTGGGCAAGACATATGGAGGGTGTTAAATTCTCCCTATTTGGGCCTTTAAATGAAACAGATATCGGGCCTCCAGAGGGGCCAAGGGTAGAACCCGGGGAATTTGCGGAAGTTATAAGCGTATTAGCTGAGCGCTTTAGAGAGGGATTAAACGATGTAGGGTTTGTTCTTCCAGAGCAGGCTTTTTTCAACACTGATTATGTGAAACACTTAATAAATAATCCAGTGCTGGCTAAGAGGATCGGTGCAGTATCTATGCATATGTACTCAAACATCCCCGTGGAAACTCTTAAAAAATTTGCCGATACTGTGAGAGAAAGCCTTTGCGGCAATCGTAGTATCTGGATGGGAGAATACGGCGATTTAGATCAATCGGGGGAGATGGAGTGGTATGTCGCCTGGATAACTACACATAGGCTTTTCAATATTTTAGAGGCGGGATTCAATGGAGCTATATTCTGGGATGCTTTCGACAACTACCACGACCATGATGAGGCTTGGACCATATACGGACTATTAAGAGTTGGACGGAGATTGTTTACTCCGAAGAAGAGATACTATGCGGCTAAGCAAGTATATAGATTTGTAAGACCTGGGTTCGTCAGAGCAAGTACCAATGTGGAGAATGAGAAGGTGAGAATTCTAGCATTTACAGACGATGAAAGGGAGGAGTTAACCCTAATCGGGATGAACTACTCTTATCAGCCTCTATATCTCAATGGCTTCATAGAAGACGGCTCAAATATTGAAGATGAAAAATTGTCTTACTACAGGACTAATGAGAGGGAAAACTGTATAAAGGTTGGAGATTTAAGCTTGAAAACTGAAAA
>JAWCKO010000019.1:5422-12969 GCA_038851915.1 Bathyarchaeia archaeon | reverse complement strand
AAGTTGTGTCACTTAATATGAAAAAGCTTATTATACGCTCCAATTCTAGTATAACTAGGAAATCTATGAGCAAGAAGCGTAAGAGAGAATCGCCTATGCCAGCTACTACAGCTGGATTATTAAGGTTCTTTGATGAGGAGGGAGAGGGGTTAAAGCTCAGACCGGAGATAGTGGTTATAATTGCCGCGGCTTTAATAGCATCCGTTATAATTGCACATGTAGGTTTTAGAATAATGTAAGCTAAGAGGGAGCTGTATACTTTACAGTTTCAATTTTATATGGAGAAGACATTATGAGCCGTCTTTTTACAGGATAACTATAAGCATGGAGATTATAAGGAGGGGGATCATAATGCTGAAGGCGAGGCATTTTGCTTTTTTAACAGATGACTCCAGTGAATTAGTGAGTTTAGACAATCCATCTCCAAGCACTTTTAAACCACGCACCGTTGCTTCTCCGTGACATGCAGATGCCCATTCAAGCCCGTTATACGCTTCTTTAAATGCATCTAAAACCGTCTCTATGATAGATTTTTCATCTATAGCTTCACCGACTGGATGATACCCCCTATTAAGGACGACTGCATTAACCATGTGTGTATCTGTTGTAAAAACTTCAGCATCTGAAACGCCCATCTCTTTTAAGCTTTGAACTATTTTCTCTCTAAGTCCTGAAACCATGTTGTTACCATCAATCGTCACATATGCGTAGAGAGAATCCTCTATCATGAATAAGTGTAGGACTACTCCGCCTGGTCCAATACCGTCTTTAACATAATATCCAGGTACATTCTTTCTAGAGAAGCCTATTTTAAACCTGTTAAACTCTGCCTTAGAAGCTATGTATAGAGCCGTTCTACCAGCTTCAATTAAAGCCTGCAGGGTTTCATCAGTTATGGACTGTACATTCCATGAGAAGCTATTGTGAGCATCTACTACGATGACCGATTCAAATCCTAGAAACCTACCGTAGTCTTTAAGTATTGTTTTGATCTTCGGTGGAATATCTTCCATAGGGTTTGGAGCAAGCGTTAACGCTAGGAGGGCCACTTTACCGAAAGATTGGCAGATTGCTTTTGCATTTTCTTCATAAACTCTGATGGGTTTAGACGCTTCAAAAATGTCAAATTCAAGTTTTAGAGAGCTCATTGTATCTAAAATTTTGGAAATATATTTTTTCGAAGTCAGGTTATGAACGTGTGTCGATATACCGTGGGGGACGGCTATAGCCTCACATTTAAACTTCTTTTCAGTAAAAGTCTGAAGATTCCATGGAAAGGAGCTACTGCCAACGTTTTTAAATGGCCCCGGGTGAATGTATGGGACTATTACTGCCGTTCTACGGTTTGAGGTTTTAAAGGCGAGAACTTCTATTGAATGCTCGCTTTCAACTCCCAATTCTTCTAAGATATTTTCAATTGGCTCATCTAAGTTTTCCATCCAATTCGCCAAGAATGCTCTGAAAAGCATTAGACCGTTGAAACCAGTTATAGGTTTAGCTTCTCTATCGACTAAGCTAAGATATGTGTGGGTTGTTAGAAGTGCTACTGACAATGCCGTTAGAATGTTTAAGCCTAAAGTTAAATCATAAACGTACACTAAAATCAAAATAAACGCTAAAGGTTGAATTATGAAAAGAGGGTAAGAGGCCCTTTTAAACGCTAAAACCCTGAAAACCATGAATCTTAAAGCCACTGATAATGGAAATCCCATCAGCAGAATCCTATCCATAGAAGCCCCTATGTATTTTAAAGGCGTGAATAGTAGACAAACTATGACAAACGCAACATTTGAAAATAGAGTTAGACCAGAAAGCCTCCTAAAGTTTAAGAGAGGTTCAGACCTACATATGAAACGCGTTATCAAGTCTGACAATAGCGGTACTACTGTAAATACCATAATAGCCTTTAAAATCGATTCAAGACTTAAACCGTCCATGTATAAGCCGAATATTAAGCTTAAAATCGTATGCTCAGCTAAAATTATGCCAAGACTTGGAATTTTAAAAAGACGCTGATAGTACTTTACAACGGCTAGCCCCATAGTATGCCCCTTTGCAACAAGATGATGCGAATAGCATTTATAAAATTTCCTTGATTTATCGCAGTATGCATTACAGTAGAGTCAACTTGACACCGCTATCATACAAATTCAGTTATAAAAGGTTAATAGATACCGCTTCAAACTTTGACTTGGAAAGCTTGGGTGAAATAGGGGAAATCATAAAGTACATATTAACTTCTAAACCGGGCTTAAGTGTTGAAAAGATTAGAGCTATGATAGAGGAGAAAAAGAAAAACTACCATGGCCTATTGACGGATGAAGGGGCCGCCCACTTGGTGGCTCAAGATTTAGGTGTTGCAGTTGACTATACTGGTGGAAAAATTATTAAGCTTGAAGATTTAGTATCTGGACTTAAAGACGTGTCTTTGGAAGCATCCATAGTATACATAGGGGAGGTAAAGAAGTTTAAACGTAAACAGGGTGAAGGAAAGGTTTTAAGGCTTGTATTAGACGACGGATCGAAGCAGATGAATTGTGTTCTCTGGGATGGTAAGGTTGATGATTTTTTATTAATGAATCCTTCAGTAGGTTGGAAGATTAAAATTCTTCATGGATATACGAAGAGTGGAGTTGAAGGTGTTGAAGTGCATGTTGGATCTAGAGGAGCAGTTAAACTCGAACAGACTCTCAATGCCGGAGCATCTGTTAAGAAGATATCTAGTTTAACGGTGGATGATAGGATCTTTACCCTTGAAGTTTTCATTGTTTCTAAAGGCGGGTTGAAAACTTTTAAGGTGAATGATCGTGAAGGGAGGGTGCTGAGGGTTAATGTTAGAGATGATAGTGGTTTTCTTACTCTAGTATTGTGGAATGATGCCGCTGATAAAATTGCTAACGTTGAAGACGGAAGTATGTTGAGGATTTTAGGGGGAAAAATCAGACTCAGAGCTACAGGCGGTTTGGAAATACACATAAATAATCCAAGCATGGTCAGCATTCTACCGTTTAAAGCACGTTTAGAAGAAATTGTTTCCAAGGTTGCAGATCTAAAACCAAATGTTAAAGGGCTTACTTTACTTCTAAGGGCCTACTCGCAACCATTTACAAGGGTATTTAAAACGCCTGGTGAAGTTACGGGGAGAGTTACATCTCTACTTGCTGGAGATGATACTGGTTTGATTTTGATAAACTTTTGGGGTAAAGCATCATATTATGCCGAGGAAATAAAGGATGGGAATGTTTTTACAGTTAAAAATGCATATACACGCATGGGTTTGAGAGAGATTGAAGCCCACGTGGGCTCAGACGGTATTCTAGAGAAGAGAACAGACCTTTCAGATTTTAAAGTCTTAAATCTTAAACGTGAAGTTAAAGATCTAAGGGAAGGAGATAGGTATATAACTCTTGAAGGAACGATTCTAACAAGCCCTGAGGCTAGAAGTGTGAATACCGACAAGGGAGAAGTCAAAGTAGCATCTTTCATGCTTGGAGATGACACAGGTTCCATAAGGATCACCGTCTGGAGAGAACTTGCAGAGAAGTGTGAAAAACTTGAGGCTGAAGCTGTTGTTAGACTTACTCATCTATACGTTAGGCGTGGGCTCTCTGAAGAACTTGAAGCATCTACGACGAGGTTTTCAGAGTTAACTGTTATCAAAAATGTGGATTAACCCGTATTAAAGTCCGACTTAATTCTATTCAACGCTTCTCTAAGCGTTAATGTTTCCTGGAAACCAGTAGACATGTTTTTCAACGTTACTAGACCGGCTTTAGCCTCCTTCGAACCCAATATCAGCGTATACGGGTAGTTTTTCTTATTCGCCGTTGAAAGACCCTTGGAAAGACTTCTATCCATAACCTCTATTTCGACCGGAATCCCGTTAGCTCTAAGCTCAGTTGAAACTTTAAACCCATAGGATAGAGCAACACCGTCAAGTATGTAAAGATAAATTCTCCTATTAGGCGGCGGAGGTGGGGTTACATTGTTGATCTTCATTGCAAGAGCCAGCCTATCAATACCTGCAGCGCAACCAGTGGCAGGTGTAGGATCACCACCGTAAAGTTCGACCAGTTTATCGTACCTGCCTCCCCCTATTAGAGCTATATCAAGGTTTTCTACAAAGACTTCAAATATCATACCTGTGTAGTATTCCAATCCTCTTGCAAATCCAAGGTCGAGAATGTACTCTGGCTCGGGGTATATCTCTCTTATGTTGTCGAGGATTACTTCCAAGTTCTCTAGAGACCTTATAGAATGCTCACATGAGCCCACTATACTCTTAGCTTCACATATAATACTCTTATAGTTTAAACCTTTGAGTTTGAATATTTCAGCAACCTTTGAAATCGAAGCTTCATCTAAGTTTATAACTTCAAGTTCCTTGATAGCTTCTCCGTAGTTTTTCTTATCGGCTAGACTTAACACTCTATTCTGTACGTTTTCATCAACCCCCCAATTACTCATAAGACCGCGAAGTACACCTACGTCGCTAAGTTTAACTTGGAATTTTTCAAGTTTCAGTTTCTTCATGAGCTCTATTGAAATCGATAGTATTTCTATGTCAGCTTCAGGTTTAGATGAGCCGAGGAGTTCAAATCCACCCTGGTAGAACCGTCTGTAACGTCCTCTTTGAGGTTCATCGTATCTATAGAAGTCCCATATATATCCTAATCTGAGTGGTTTTGGAGAGGTCTTAAGTTTTGAGGTTACAAGTCTGACTATGGGTGCAGTACCTTCAGGTCTTAAAGCTAGGGTTCTACCGGCTAAGTCTTTAAAAACATACATGGTTCTTCTAGTTTCTTCACCTACTTTAGCAGCTAAAAGTTCGTAGTATTCGACGGTAGGCGTTTCAACCTCCTCATAACAATAAAGCTTAAAAAGTTCTCGAATAGCTTCTTCAACCACTCTACGCTCATAGAGGTCTTTAGGCAGGTAATCCCGCATACCTCTGTATGGTTTGAGGAAACTCTTAAGACTCATTTCCAAATATGAAGGAAATAAAATAAATATAAGGATTTAGCGTTTTCAGAGGGTTTTACACGGCTACGTTCATCTAGTACTGTGAAACGTAAACGGTAAATCTCAGTAATTCCAACATATATTGTGGTCTGTGTGGATCTTAAAGTAGGCTCTTACACGGTGACGGTAAATGAGGAATCTCTAAAGAAGTACTTGGAGTCTAAGTTTGGTGGAGAAGTTGAAGTACTAGATGTTATGAAGCTAGGTGAGGGATTTCATAATGCTGGTTTCCTACTGAAGTTCAAGCAAGATTCCAAGCTGAAGACTTTAGTCATGAGAATTGTTAGAGGAGATACGGGTTGGGGGCACGATTACTTAAGCGATAGGGCTTCCGTTCTACTTCTCCAACATATGCTTTACAATAGCGCTCCTGAAAACACATGTATACCTTCGATTGACGTAGTAGCTGTCCTGAAAAAGGGTTCACTAGCATCTATAGGAGATGCCGTAGAGTTTATTCAGTTAGTAGAGCCTTTAAAAGAAGAACATGGAAAGCCATATATAGAGTATCTGCTTGAGCTTGGCAGAAGGGGAACTCTGACGCGTAGAGATGAAGACATGTGCAGGAAATGCGTTGCATATCTGTCGACACTACACTCCGAGAAGGCTGGCAATAGGAACCTTTATGTTAGACATATTAGAGACCTCGTAGGTCATGGGGAGATGCTCATGGGGGTTATAGACACGTATCAAGATAACTTAGACTTTATATCTGACGAGGAAGTATGCCGTATAGAAGTGGAAGCCGTTAAATGGAGGAATCGTTTAAAACGAAAGGCTCATAGACTTTCTAGGATTCACGGAGATTTCCATCCGTTTGGAAACATAAGGTTTAAACCAGATGGGTCGATTGTAGCAGTAGACTTATCGAGGGAAATGTATGGTGAACCTGCAGACGATGTAACTGCTTTAACGATAAACTACATATTTATAAGCATATGGCAGCATGGTTTACTGGAAGACGGTTTCAGAAGACTATTCAAACTATTTTACGAGGAGTACCTCAATAGGACTGGTGATGAAGAGATTCTACGGGTGGTGCAACCATTTTATGCGTTCAGAGGCATGGTTGTAGCGCATCCAATCTATTATCCAGAAATGAGGAAAGAGCAGAGGCGTATGCTTGTAAACTTTGTATTGAACGTTTTAGAGGAGGAGGAATTTAACCCTGACGACGTTGACAGGTATCTTAAACCTACCTGAAGTTGGCTTTTAATGCATCTTGTTTAAGAAGCTCTCTAAGTAGGATAGTAGCGTATCCACCTTGAGGGAGCATGAAGGAGAGGAGAGGCTTGGAAGATGGTTGAACTGTTAAAGTTAGGTCTCTAAACTTCATGAAAACCTCTCTAAGGGATGCTTTGCAAACTACGTTAAGCTCATCTATCTTAAAATCTTCAGGTTTGACGTCTTCCTCCGCCATGACGCGTTTAGTAATAAGGCTAGAATCACCCTTCAGTTTTTCAGAGGATCCGCCAAATCCTGGAGCTATCATATATAATGTGGAGAAGCCTTTCCTAATCATGTCTTCATCTCTCATACCTCTTACAATATCGCCTTCAAGTATTCTAGTTGGGTTTAAATCCGTCTCCATTAGTCTCCGACTTAAAGCTAGGTTGAAAAGATATGATTGGTAGCCTGAAACGTATAAATGGCGTAAATTTGATGGAAGAGCTCTAAGTATTTTTAGAGTCTCCCATCCCTCTATAAGCTTCCTAATGATAAACCTCTCGTAGAACAGAGTCTTTGGGAATTTTTCAAGAGCTTCTTGAAGATTACCTTCTTCGAATAGGGCTCTGGCTTCGAAAGACCTTGGAGGCTCCCAGGGATATGGATGCCCTATTATTTCTCTCAATGCTTCATCCCACAGGCGTTTAACTATGAGCCTGCCGACAAAGTGGGTATTTGGTCTTCTAACCCCAAACCTCTGGTAACCGTAAAACCCAGGTACACCGGAGAGTTCAGATAATTCTCTTAAGGCATTTACGAGTTTTTTAAATTCCTCTTCATCTTTGAGAGGAACAACTACTTTAAACCTATTGCCCACCAGACAGCCAGGTTTAAGCCTTCTATTTGAAAAGCCTACAAAACTTAGGCTTAGTTTCCTATCTTCAACATTTTCAATCAAAGTCTTCAATTTTCTAACTGGAACTGTGATATACTGGCGTGTGATGGCTACTGTATCTTTTAAACCAGCATAGCCTATATCATCTACAGGTACGTCTAGTAGTTTTGCAACTTTAGCGACGGCTGAAAAGGTATCCATATTCCGCTTCTCCATGAGGTATACGGCATATCCCTTATCAAACCAACCGTTAACGATTTTTAAATCTATGACCTCTTCAACGTAGAAATCCTCAAAACTCTCTTTAATTCTGCCAATTACAGGTGGACTTTTAGTCACGTATACAAGCATGCCAAGCCTCTTATCCAGCTCAGGAGGCTCGATGTAGTATGTCTTCGAATCCACTATAAGACACCGGTCATTTGAAAAATGGTTCTCGAAGCTTTACAGCCCTTATGAAGAG
>JAWCKO010000019.1:0-5412 GCA_038851915.1 Bathyarchaeia archaeon | reverse complement strand
TAAAACTTGTTTTAGAAGACATTACGAACACCGATCACTTGAAAAACGGCTCACGAAGTTTTACTGCATTTATGAAGAGCTTTGCAAGTTCCTCATCCGAAGCCTGGTTGCGCATAGGCGTCAATATATCTACATGGTTGTCGCTTCTCATAAGGCATGGTTTAACGAACCCGTCAGACGTTATTCTTATACGTGTACAGTTTGCACAGAACAGGGAATTATGCATAGGTTTAACTACCTCAACTTCAACCCCATTAGACATTACATATCTTCGACGATTATGTAGACTTCTAACGTAAGTTCGTAGAGCCTTACGTTCAAGGGCCTCCTCTATGAGAGATAAGTCTACGTGGAGGCTTTCATACAGTTCCGTATCCATGTTTATTGGTTCAAGCTCTATTAACTGTAATATCGCTCCAACTCTACCGGAGAATTCTACCATATCCCAGACTTCGCACTCATTGACACCTTTCAGAAGAACCATGTTGAGTTTAACAGGGACTAAACCGACGTCTATGGCTGCCTTTACACCATCAAATACCTTCTCCAAGTAGTTGAAACCTGTTATATATCTAAATACCTCAGGTTTAAGTGAAGGGAGGCTTACGTTAACCCTCATTAATCCGGCTTCCTTAAACCGATGTGCAAACCCGCTTAGGAAGAAGCCGTTTGTTGTAATAGCTAAATCCTCTAAAGTGCCGACGCAATTTACGGATGAAACTATTTCAACAATATCCTCTCTAAATAGAGGTTCTCCCCCTGTTAACTTGATCTTACGTATGCCTAAACCGTAGGCTATTCTAACGATTCTGGAGATTTCATCTACGCTCATCTCTCTTTCATAGAGGTTAACTTCTCCCTCCCTATGACAGAAAAAGCAGTTAAAATTACACCTCTGAGTTAGCGATATTCTAATACTGTCGACGATACGCCCATAATTGTCTACGAGCAAGGCAATGCCCCGTTTTCCGGTAGAAAAAGACAAGCCCAATCTTAAGAATGTTTCGTCAAAAATCACAGCCAATGCTGATCCCAACCCGATCTCTCTTCTACATAGAATACGTGGAGAAAGCCTTCCCCAGAAGTATTAAAAAATACCTAGGGGGAGGGGTTAACTCTAAGTAATGAATCGTTTGACTTACAATTTTTAGATTCTATATTTTTCTCTAGAAACCCTTAATCTAAAGTATGTGAAGTTTTTAACTGGAGGATTATGGGTTTACAGTGGGATGGTGTACTAGCCGCCTATGGTGAGCTTGCTCTTAAATCTAAACCTGTTAGAAGACGGTGGGTTAGAATACTCATTTCAAATATATTGAATGGATTAGCTGAAGTGGGTATTAAAGCTCAAGTTAGCCATAAGTGGTCTAGGGTAATTGTTAAAACGTCGGAAGTTGAAAAAAGCGTTGAAGTATTAAATCGTGTTTTCGGTCTAACGTACATAGCACCATTTGTATACGTGGGCCTTGATGGGCTTGAGGATTATGTGGCTAGGGAGGCTGAAAACCTACTTGAAAATGCTGAGAGCTTCGCCGTAAGAGTTAGGAGGACTGGTAGACATAGCTTTACAAGTTTAGACCTTGAGAGGCGGCTTGGCGCTATTCTTAAAGAGAAGACTGGTGTTAAGGTTTCATTGGAAAATCCGGGTAGAACGGTCTACGTAGAAGTTCATAATGGTGAATGCTTCATTTACACTCGTAAGATTGAGTGTTGCGGAGGGCTGCCCCTAGGTAGCTCTGGGAGGGTTGTAGCATTAATATCAACTGGTATAGATAGCCCAGTAGCGTCGTGGCTTATGATGAAGAGAGGATGCTCAATAATCGTACTGTACGCTCAAGTAAACCCTGATAAACCTGAAGCCTGTATCCATAAGCTTCTAGATATAATTGAAGTGTTAAAACGCTGGCATATAGGTTTAGATGTACCAGTCTACGTCTATAGACATGGAGAAGCCTTGGCTGAGATAAGTAGATACGCTTCAAACTATACGTGTATATTATGTAAGAGGCTTATGCTTAGAGTAGCTGAGAGGCTTTCCCATGAAAAAGGAGCTAAAGCCATAGTTACTGGAGAGAACCTTGGACAAGTTGCTTCACAGACACTTAACAACTTAAACGCCATAGATAACGCAATTGAAACCTCGGTGCTTAGACCTTTAATAGGCTTTGATAAAGAGGAGATTATGAGTTTAGCTAGGAGAATAGGAACATACGAAATAAGTATTGGATCCCACCCGAAGTATTTACAAGAAACCGTATGCTGGGCTAAACCATCCAAACCAACAACAAAAGCAGATCTAGGGGAGGTTTTAAAGCTTGAAAGAGAACTTCAAATAGGTAAACTCGTAGATAAAACGTATGGAACAGTCATGGAGATAGTTCGGTGATTTCAACAATCCCTTAAATGAAGAGTCGAAAATCCTTCGGTTAAAATACTCCGAAGGTTTAATTTTTTAGTCGAGAAGAGGGTATGTTGATTTTAAAATTTTAACCTCAAATCTAAGCCGTAACCCTCGTTAGCTTTACTCCAATTTCTGAAAACTTATCAAAAAGAAAAAATGGATACATGTATGTCTCTACGCTTTAGTTTTCATAAAGATTTCTATTGCTTTTGAACTTTCAATTAAAGGTACAAACTTAATTTTGAACTCAGGTGTTACTGCAAGTATATAGCTGATTAGTTGCTCCTCATTGTCAGCCTCCATGATGCTGATGCCTTTAAACAGCTCACCTATTCCATATGGTGGAATAATGTATTTAGGATACTTCCCTGGGTTCTTCTTCATTTCTTCAAGCAACTTAAGAAATTTTGGAATCCCCTTATCCATATCCTCTGGACAGATCTCCCAAAACTTTACGAACTTCACATTTTCACCTCCTTTTAATTTATTGTCTCCAACACCGAAGTAGGACTTCACCAGCAAGTAAAGAAAGCTACCTTACGCTCACTTCACAAACTAGTGAAACCTATATATTATAGGTCTCCTTCTTTCTAATAAGTATTGTTAGAGAGATCAGCAACATAAAAGAGTAAATACTGAAAATTAAGGATAACCTTAAACACTTAAGAAAATAGAAGAGGAAAGAAAAACAATGCTTTCTATAATTTTATCAGCCTTATATGAAGGAGAAAAATAATATTTAGTTTTCATAGTTTCTGTTTATCTTCTTTTTTAGACAGTATATGAGAGAATGGGGGTTTGGTTTTTTGGTTAAAAATTTTCTAAATGTTTAAGATTTACGACGCTAATATTTCCATTCGGTGGTGAATCACATTGAAGTATCGAAGGTTCGGCAGGTTGGATTGGAAGGTTTCTGCGCTTGGTTTTGGTACTATGAGATTACCCATAGTCGACAATGATTTCCGTAAAGTAGATGAACTCGAAGCCATAAAAATGATAAGGTATGCTATAGATCACGGTGTGAATTATATCGATACCGCCTACGGTTACCATCATGGAAACAGCGAGATTGTTATTGGAAAAGCACTAAAGGATGGTTACCGTGATAATGTTAGGGTTGCAACGAAAATGCCGATTTTCATGGTCAATAAGCGTGAGGAGTTGGATGAAATTTTCAATGAACAATTAAGAAGGCTGCAACTTGAATGCATCGATTTCTATCTTCTACATAATCTTAGTAGAGATAGCTGGCGGAAAACCCTAGATTTGAATGTTCTAGACTGGGCTGAGCGGCAGATGGCTGAAGGTAAAATCAGGTATCTTGGTTTTAGCTTCCATGATGAATTTGAAGTATTCAAGGAGATAATTGACAACTACAGTGGATGGACATTCTGCCAAATCCAATATAACTACATGGATACTGAAAGCAGTAGACAAACACCTGGCACGGCGGGGCTTAAGTATGCCAGTTCAAGAGGGCTTGCGGTTGTAGTAATGGAGCCGATAAAGGGCGGCTTACTTGCGGTTACGCCTCCAAAGGAAGTTCAGGCAATATGGGATGGGGCTGAAGTCAAAAGATCTCCGGCTGAGTGGGCACTCCTCTGGGTTTGGAATCACCCAGAGGTTTCCGTTGCATTAAGCGGCATGAGCACGATGGAGCAAGTTATAGAAAATGTTCAGTTTGCAGACTGCTCGGGTCCAAATATGCTCACATCTAAAGACCTTGAGATAATTGTAAGGGTTAGGGAGAGATATCTCCAGTATGGCTTTGTGGGATGTACGGGGTGCCAATACTGTATGCCATGTCCTCAAGGCGTCCGAATACCCGATGTCTTAGCGTTTCTTAATGAGGCGCTTAGACCTGGCGACCCTCAGAGACATAATGAAATCATAGAGAGATATTATGCGGTTATTCCACAGGAGAATAGGGCTGAGGCATGTATTAGATGCGGTACGTGCGAGAATAAGTGCCCTCAAAATCTGCCAATCCGAAGGTTCCTCTCAGACGCTCGATGGATCTTAGGAAGGCCAAGACCACGTTAGCAATTCAAGATAGAATGAGCCGTTTATTCATAGAATACAGAGGCTCAGCCTCCATGTTAATAGTTAACAACTAGACTCTTAGCTAATGCGTCTATACGTGAGCAAGTAAATGCGAATCTTTAGATGATTAAATTTAAATGTGTTTCGACTTTAGAGTTAAACTTTAGGTGTGAAGATGTCAAAAGAGATTTCCGAGGAAAAATTTCCGTGGTTACTTGTAGTAATAACGACAGCCGTATTTACGGTCTTGGGTAACATCTGGCTAGCTCTGCTACCACACTTTAACCTTGTGGTTAACTACAACTTGGGCTACGTAGGTTGTGCTTTAAGTCTTTCCCCGCTTGGATTTCTACCTTTCCTAATACTACTCCCTCTAAAGGTTAAACTCAACCATAAGACGGCTACGATCCTCTATACGGTTGGCTTAACCAGTGGATTCTTTATGAATCTATACTTTCCCTGGTATCAGCCTGGAGCAGAATTTACAAGCCGATACATAAATCCAGAGAACAGTATTAAGTATATTCCGAGTTTCGTAGCACCTCCAAGAGATGTGGCTGAACACCTATTATATGGAAACCCATATATTCCATGGGGTGATTGGCTAACCCCAATAACGTTCTGGTGGATTTATCAAGTAGTCTTCAGCCTCTTCATGCTATCGACTGTATCCATTTTTAGACAATTTTGGATAGATGTTGAGAAGATGCCATTTCCACAGACCGCCATGGCATATGAGGTCATAAGTATGACCATTGAAAGAGAGAAGTATAAGAGGCTGAGTAGACCGTTCATCATAGGTCTTATTCTCGGTCTGGTGATTCAAGTCCCAATATTTATGGCTTTAACATTCCCATGGTTTCCAGACATATATGCTTGGCGTACCAATACCTGCGGATTTGGATCAACTTGGGTGACGCCAGACTCACCATTGGCTACGGTAGTGGGATTTCAACTCTTCAATAAAT
>JAWCKO010000018.1:11407-13524 GCA_038851915.1 Bathyarchaeia archaeon | reverse complement strand
TCGGCTTGAAGGGCCCCTTCTGAAGGCGGCTTTAAACGTATCCATAATATAGCCTCTGCTGAGAATTAGTAAGAAAATCGCTAAACTATACAAACCTCCAGAGGTTATTGCCGCCCACTTAAAGGGCTCTCCGAATGCTATTGCTTTCTCACCATACCAAACTCTACAGCATCCATTGTAATCCATAATACCGGTATAGTATCCAAGGATATATGCCACTTGATTCATTATAAGCATGACAAGCCACCAGAGCCATATATTGAACAATGTACTCAAAGGTGCGAAATATGCAACAGCAACACCAAGAGGTTCCCTTCCAATTCTGGCCATACCTGCTAGAGCAGCTAGAGGGTCACCTGGTTGAATGACATAGGATGCGTAACCACAGTTATTCGATCTTACCCCATAGACGTCGGGAAACCATGGGAAGAGCTCTATACACATCATTGGAATCCAGACGGCAATTCCAAGTATAAGTCCCAGTAAGAACGGGCCTTCAAACTTCGCCTTCTTCTCAGGCACTACTCTCACCAAAAGCTCATGTGTTACAAGAACATGGGGGAACGGTACTTTCTCAACATCTATCCAGTGTTTCCTGAATAATGTTGCAATAGATAGCATTAGAAGCCCCCAGACGCTTTGAAATATCCAGAAGAAAATTATCATAGGCATTAGATCAGCCCAAGGAGTCGGCACACCGCCGAGAATTACTTGCTTAGCAACATCTGGAGGGGGGCTAGAAACCACGGGACAAGCTCTTCAGTAATAGGGGACATTATTCTATTATTTATAAAGGCACCGTAGTTTGTGCAAAGTACTTGAAGATTTGGCCTACCGAGGTAAAATGATAAGCAGAGCATTGTAGCATATAACCATGTCATGGTTGTCAAGTTAATCCTCTTCCTAAAGAAGCTGAACCTTCCTAGAGCACCAGCAAAATAGAGGCTTATAAAGGGTAAGGCTGTTAAGCAAAAGTAGCATATAACCACTGTCCCTATAGCTGCAATCCAAGCCAAAGGCCTCATCCAATGACTACTGACGTTAAAAGGGTTGACGGTCGCTGCGAATGCTCCAAAAATTACCATGAAGGGTATTAGGAAATGCCATGGAATCTTCTCTTCCACTTTCTCACTAGCCGTTTTCCCACAGAATCCAAGTTTATGCTATATATACATATATGTTTTTCGCCCTCCTTTTCCACATGTATTCGGATTTTTATGTGTCTTCATCGAATTGAAGAGTCTAGTATAGTCTGTTCACGTAGTTTTCAACTCTTCTATCAGTTCTAAGTCACGCCTCACATAGAAGACCGTAAATGGCTTAATCACGGATATCTACATCCTATTTCCACCAGTAGGCCTTCTATTCGTCTAAGCTTCTCTCTGAGCATGTCCTCCAAGTACTTCCTGAACGTTTTGTAGTCCTTCGGCCCCTCATAGTCCTCTATGACGGTCTGTACCCACTTGACCACCGCGGCCGCCACTCCCTAATTCAACTCAGAACCCTGCAAATCCATATTGGAACTGTCTAAATGTAGGTATTTAAGCAGTCACGTACTGCCAAGGGGGAGGGGGTTAAAATTTAAACACAATTCTCAAGGTTTTTTGCAACAAGCGTCTTAAGAGGAGCTTATGGAAAAACAACTCTATCCATCGGATGTTATGGAATTTTCCGTGAAAACCGGGCGGACGCCACGGCATATACAAATATAGTACAATACATATATCGACAGCGTTTCTGACCTCGCTCTCTCTAGCTACAAATTAATGGACAAAAGGGTCGTTTATAACCTAGTTCCGAAGAGAAGGGGGGTTTTCCGTATTTTACTCACCTCCATACATCCGCTTGCTCATTTTCTCCCCCCCAAAATACTGGAGAATGTGAAAATTATAACAGTTTTATATCTAATGGAGAAAACCTAGGGGGAGGGGTCTGGAAAAAGAGCAATTATAAAGAAGTATTTTCAAACATTTGAAGGCTAAAATTGGAGGCCCTAAAACTCCATACCTTTAATGGGTTGGAGCAAGAGGCTTAAAATTCGCCCTTTAGAATCGAGGCGAAGGTTCAAGGCGTGAAAAACCGAAAGACTCGGCTAGAACACTCCCCCATAGCCTTCC
>JAWCKO010000018.1:0-11343 GCA_038851915.1 Bathyarchaeia archaeon | reverse complement strand
CTGAATAAGCAAGCAATCCAATAGAGCTCTATAGGCTTATGTCCACACGTTAAGGCAACATCCTCGGCTTTCTTTACGAATTCCATATCATCATTTACAGGCTCTGATCCAGCTTTTTCTAAAATCTCGTTTATAATCCTTTTAACGTCTTATCAGACATTATTGTGTCAATGCCTCCCATCATCCTCAAATATTGAAAAGCCCTTAGAAGATTAAAAATATCCTATAGAGTAGATATTGAAGTATCTTAAAACAAAAACCTTAACAATTTTATTTATCCTCTCTATCATTTATTTTTAGCGGCAGGCTTTTAGAGGAGAGTAAGGATGGACGGTGCGTATATTCTAGCCCATGACGTAGGTACCACAGGGGATAAGGCAACGTTATTTGACTTAGATGGACGTCTAGTTGCAAGTACTTTGAAGGAATATAGTCTCCACCAGCCAAAACCGACGTGGGCTGAACAGAATCCGGAAAACTGGTGGGCTGCGTTTATCGCATCTACGCGTGAGATCCTGAAAACATCCAAAGTACATCCCAGTGAAATTGAAGCTATCGGCTTTAGTGGTCAAATGATGGGGTGTCTTCCCATAGACAAAGATGGCAATCCTTTGAGGCCTAGCATTATATGGATGGATCAGAGAAGCGTAGAGCAGGCTAATTTCATAGCGGAGAGAATAGGTGAAGAAGCCTTCTACCGGATAACTGGAAATAGGATAAACCCATCCTATACGATTTCAAAAATCCTCTGGTTGAGGGAGAATGAGCCTGAGGTTTATGAAGAGACGTATAAGTTTCTTCAATCAAAAGACTATATAATTCTTAAGCTGACTGGAGAGTATGTTACTGACTATTCCGACGCCTCCTTGGCTGGGCTGCTCGACGTGAATAAGAGACAATGGACATACGAAATCCTTGAAGAGCTTCAAATCCCAGTCGATAAGTTGCCCAGGCTCTGTGCTTCTACGGAGGTGGTAGGGGGTATTGGAAGGTCAGCCGCTGAAGAGACTGGTCTAAAGCCTGGGACGCCAGTAGTTTTAGGTGGAGGGGATGGAGCATGCGCAGCTGTTGGTGCCGGAGTGGCGAAATATGGATATGCCTACAATTATATCGGGGCATCTTCCTGGATCAGTATCTGCACTGATAAGCCGCTTATAGATCCAAAAATGAGGATTTTCAATCAGTGGCATCTAGACCCTAATAAGGTTTCTCCAACTGGCACGATGCAGGCTGCTGGCAGCTCCTACAGGTGGCTTAGGGATGAGATTTGCCGAGCAGAGGTGGATGAAGCGCGGAGGCTTGGAGTTGATCCGTATACAATTATGGATTCAGAAGCGGAGAAAGTGGAGCCCGGTTCTGAGAAGGTAATATTTCTCCCATATTTGATGGGTGAAAGGTCTCCATGGTGGAATCCGAACGCCAGAGGTGTGTTCTTCGGGTTAGCACTTGGACATAGGAGGAGGCATTTGATACGGGCGGTTTTAGAGGGTGTATGCCTCAATCTAAGAATAATCCTGGAAGCTTTTGAAGAGCAAGGAGTGAGAATAGAGAATATCAGGGTGATAGGCGGCGGAGCCAAGGGGAGGCTTTGGAGGGATATAATGGCAAGTATTTATGGGAAGACTATACTAGTGCCAGAGTACTTGATGGAGGCGACATCCTTTGGAGCTGCTGTAGCAGCCGGGGTAGGTGTAGGAATATATAAGGACTTCAGTGTAGCTGAAAAACTGATTAGAATAACCGCCGTACACAATCCAGATCCTATACTGTCTGAAAAATACTCCACCCTATATGAATACTTTAAAAAACTTTACTTAGCGCTTGTACCACTTTATTATGAATTATCGGGTCTTAAAATCTAACGCTAAAAACGACATACTGAATCCTACCAAAACCATCTATACAAATAATTAACCGCAAAAGTCTAAACCGACGTGAAGCATTTAAAAGGTATTTATCCTCCTGCTACGGGAGGAAGAATCGATAGAACATCTCAATCTTGAAGTTTTGTCTCAAACCCTTCGTTGAGAGAGATGTTTCTACCATTCAGTAGGAAGTTGAGGGATGATCCTTCAAATTCACCAACCCCATACAAGTACTCTCTAAATTTTTTACCATATTTGGCTGAGAGTATTTCTAAGAGCTTTCCAACAGATGTATTTTCTTCCAATTCGATTAGATCCTCCCGCTTCCCCGTAAACTCTCTTAGTAGGGCGAAGTATCTGACTTTAACCTTCATAGTCTCACTTTTAGAAGAAGTAAAAGCTTTATTTTAAGCTGTTGCTTCGCCGCACGTAGGGCAGTCTCTTCTCTTAGATAACTGGATCGTCTCGAAACTCATCCTCCTGAAATCCAGGAAAAGCATTCTTCCAAGTAGAGGTTCGCCAATCCCTGTTAAAAGTTTGATTGCTTCTACGACTTCAAGAGAAGCCAGTGTTGCTGGAACAGCCCCAATTACTGGAATAGCCTCGGTTTGAACGGCTGGAATTTTATGGAAGATGCATTTAAGGCATGGCCCCTTTCTAGGGATTATGGTTGTGATTTGACCGTAGAATTCTGAAACAGCCGCATGGATGAGGGGGATGTTTTTCACTACACAGTAGTCGTTTACGATAAACCTAGTCTCCCAATTGTCTAGACAATCTAAGACAATATCAACGTCACCTACGATTTCGTTTATATTCTGCTTTGATAGTTCAACTGGAAAGGCTTCAACCTCAACCTCAGGATTAAGCTCTCTAAGCTTAGCCTTCGCAGCCTCTACTTTAAGCTTCCCTAGGTCTGATTGGAAGCCGAGGACCTGCCTGTTTAAATTGCTAAGCTCAAACTTCTCCCTATCTATAAGCACAACTCTACCGACTCCAGCAGCTACGAGGTATATGGATGCTGCACAACCCAATCCTCCAACTCCTATAACAGCCACCTTAGAACTCTTAAGCTTCACCTGTCCATCCAATCCGAAGCCGGGTATGCGGATTTGTCTATCGTAACGTTCAAGCTCAGAGGGAGATAAGCTCATCAGTTAAACGTCAGCTATTTAAATCATAAGTTTTCTCCTTCAGCTACTGTTAAATATCTACAATTTTTACGAGACAGCTGGTGCTCTTTCCCAGCTGTCAGACTAAGTCTCCCATATTTCTTTAAAACTCTTGTAGAAGACTATCATTGAAGAAGCCTTCGTCTTAATTCACCGAGTAAGTTGGAAACAATTTAGACAAAACTCCACATCATGTTCAACAGGTAGATAGCGTATTCAACCTACTACATCTTTTTACATTGAGCTTTCCTGAAAGCCGATGTCAATCTTTAGCTTGAGACTATAGGTGTTTCAGTCGACTGCGATGGCCTTCTTTAGAACGCCATATGTTTTAATGTTTTTTATTAAATCATTCGATGTTTTTAAGTCTACGCTTTCATGGGGTTTAGTAACCGTAAAGGCATTGATCTAAGCTCCGTAATTTCTCCACCAAGAACAAATTGCCTAAAACCATACGGATTGCCGTTAAATCGTTTAGTCCTCAAAGGGCGACGGCGACTCGCGATTTCATAGGTTATAACAGTGTTATATAAAATGTTTTATAAAATTCCACGTAGTTGGTTATCATGTTAAACCCTGAGTCCGTACGCGGAGACTTCCCAATATTATCTTTGCGTAGGGAAGACGGTAAACCTCTAATATACCTGGACAATGCCGCCACTAGTCTCAAACCACGCCAAGTCATAAATGCCATAGTTCGCTACTATGAGCTGTATACGGCTAATGTGCACAGAGGCCTGTACAAGTTAGCACAGGAAGCCACTTCCCTATACGAAGGCGCTAGAGAGGCCGTTGCTAAGTTTATAAAAGCCGACTCTAGCGAGGTTGTTTTCACGAAAAACGCTACAGAGGGCGTTAATGTAGTGGCTTACGGTTTGAACTGGAACGACGGGGATGAAGTAATCACAACCATTATGGAGCATCACTCAAACCTAGTGCCTTGGCAAATCATAAGTAATAGATTTAAAGTGAAGCTTAGATTTTTAGATGTCACCGAGGACGGTTATCTTAATGTAGAAGATTTTACATCTCTTGTATCGAAACATACTAAGCTTTTGGCTTTAAACCACGTGTCGAATGTATTAGGAACGGTCAACCCGATTGAGAAAATTATCAAAATAGCTCATGAATATGGAATACTAATCCTCGTAGACGCTGCGCAATCAGCCCCACACATCCCTATAGATGTGAAAAGACTTGAATGCGATTTTCTAGTCTTCAGTGGGCATAAAATGCTTGGACCCACGGGTATAGGTGTTCTTTACGTGGGTAAGAATGCTTCAGATATGCTTCAACCAGCCTTTGGAGGCGGTGAAATGATAAGTAAAGTCGATTTAGAAAAAGCTGAATGGAACGATATGCCGTGGCGTTTCGAGCCTGGAACTCCGAATGTCGCTGGAGCTACAGGGCTAGCAGCAGCCGTTGAGTATCTTGAGAAGATTGGGATGGATAATGTAAGGAAGCATGAAATCCAGTTGACAGAACTAGCCCTTAGAAGGCTTAGCGATTTAGAATCCGTAGTAGTTTATGGACCTAAAAGAACCGAAGATAGATGCGGACTCGTAGCCTTTAATGTTAAGGGTGTTAACAGCCATGATGTTGCACTTCTCCTAGACGAGCTTGAAAATATAGCCGTTAGATCAGGCCTCCACTGTGCTGAGCCATTACATAGAAGACTTAAAGCGCAGAGCTCAGTTAGAGCTTCCTTCTACATCTACAATACACTAGAGGAAGTAGAGAAGCTTTGCGATACGGTAGAGAAGATATCTGGGCTACTGTAGCTAGCCTCTTCTTAGGATGTCGCTACTCACAAGCTCTGCGACTCGTTTACCCGATAGAAGCATGCCGCCAAATATGGGGCCCATCCTAGGTATTCTGTATAATGTTGCAACAGCCATTCCTGCAACGTAACGCCCCGGGCAAACTTCACCAGTCTTCTCTACAACAAGTCTTTCTCCCTCTGTTACCCACATCGAGGCTTCCCCGGGAAGAGCTATATTCAACCCTGGAACTTTTCTAGCGGCTATTGAAAGAACCTCAGCTTCATGTCCAGTGCAGTCTATAACCGCTTTAGACTTGAATGAAATCGGGTCTACGTGAAGAGCAGCTATTATTGTTGAACTCCACTGAACAACAACTCCGACAACTCTAGGGGTATCATTTTCAAGTCTGAAAACTACATCATCTACAGATACCCCTAGTAATACTTCTGCTCCGGCATCTATGGCTGCAGTAGCAAGTTTAGCCACCATTTCAGCCGGATCGACTATATAAACATCATCATTAAACGGTTTAAGCCTACAGTTGAACTCTCTAAGTATACCGTCGGCGGGTTTTTGTACGAGTACCGCTGGAAGTTGCATTCCTCCGCCGCCTATTCCCCCTCCGAAAGAGAGTTTCCTCTCTATGATAAGCGTATTTAAACCGTTTTTGGCTAAATGAGTTGCCGCTGTGAGACCTGCAGGTCCAGCACCTACAACTATGACGTCTACTTCAGCTAATTTGGAAAGTTTATCGGCTGCAGCTTTGACTATGGCTCTAGTTATAAGAGATTCGTCTATGGTCATGCCGGTTAATATTACAGCGTTAAGCTTATATTTATACTTAACCAATTTGAGCGCGTCTTAAAAACGGGCTGTTAGAAGGAATTATACTTGCATTGCATGATTTGCAGTCGTCTAGTTAAAGATGAACTGTATGTGCATAAGACATGCTGCGTAAATAAACTTTATGTATTTTACCCTGAAGCCTGTCGTAAGAAGTGGGCTAGCTCATGTTTAAACACACAAATCGATCTTCGATCATCTCTAAAACCTTCAAACAAGTCAAGTATTAAAGTATCGAATGACTTACCAATAGTCACTTAGAGGCATAAACGGAGCATTGTGTCCATAATTATGTTAATAATATGGCCACCTCTTTTGGAACCATTAGTCTACAGAGCAACCACACGTCTCTTACTTAAAAGGTTGAAGTAAGGAAGGACGGATGAACCATCGATAAGTCTCCGGCCTATAAGCATCACTGAGACGAGAGACCCATAAGCTTTAACCATATGAACGTTAAACGAGGATATCTTCTAGAAGACGGAAAGCTTCTTCTTTACTTGAAGCTTCAACTATAAGCCTACCATTTTTTATGAAGAAGGTAATCGTACCTCCGTTTTTGGAGCACTTGAACATGGTCTCCCCTATGATCTTTAAATCATCGCACCTCTCTCTAAGCATATTGGCTACTATTTCAAATAGATTCCACTTAACCTTAGCGATGTAACTAGGTTTTGTAGAACAACTTTCCTGAATCTTATCCTCAAGATAGGGTCTAAGTCTCTCGGTTACTTGCAGATATCGACTCAAATCAAGTTTTAAAACGATAAGCTACGTATTAAAGTTGACTGTGTAAAGTTGCTACTATTCATGCTTTATATCTATGTTATGAAATAACAACGTTATATACGCTATAGAAGGCGCTTTAACTGCCGCTTTGAGAGAAGGGCTTCTAATAGGTTTAAGTGCAGGAGCAGTCTTCCACGCATTTACTAAAGTAGCTGAAGACAAAGGAGTTTATGTCTTGATATTTCCAGATACTGGCTACAAGTATGTAGAACAGTTTGAAGAATACTTTCGTAGCGTACAATAATGTTGAAGATTACTAAAGCCGCTTTTAAGCAGTTAGTGGATGCCTGTAAAAGAGAGTTTCCCAAAGAAGCCTGCGGACTTATAGCTGGAGTTAAACGAAGTGAGGATTTATTTATTAAAGGAGCCTTTCCTTTAAGAAATGTAACCAATTCGCCATTTATCTATGAAACAGATGCGGAAGAAGTGTATAATGCTTCTATTAGCATGGAGAAACTTGGATTGAACGCCCTAGGTATATACCATAGCCATCCGTTCAGCCGAGCCGAACCATCAGAATTGGATAAAAGAACCGCTTTCCACCCCAGTATGATATATGTAATTGTTTCACTCATGGAAGATGTTGCTGACGTTAGAGCATACTTATGGAATGGGGAGAAATTCATTAACTGTCCTATCTCTGTAGAGATGGATAGAGAGCAGGAAGATTAGTATAAAGTTTTATATAACTGAGTAATAGTTAATATTTATGAAGCTTTATGCATTTAAAACCTCCATGCGAGTCATCTGTTAAATTCATCCTACCAGCTATAAGGAGCCTTATAGCTAAAAAACTCATAGAAAAATACAACTTCACTCAAATTTCAGCTGCTAAAGCTCTAGGCACTACGCAGGCTGCTATAAGTCACTACATGCGCTCAAAACGTGGATGGAGGCTAGCTGAAAGATTGATGAATATAGAGGGCATTAGAGAGTTTGTAGAGAAATCCGCAGAGAAAATTGCTAAGTCTGAAACACATAATATAAACATTATCGATATATGTCAGCTTTGTAAAATAGCTCAGAAGCATATGAATGAATTGGAAAAAGTATAATTCTTCAAAGCTAAGTTAAAAAACTACGAGCGATATAGCTCTCATTGGACATGCATCTACACATAAACCGCAAGCTACGCATTTATCCTCGCTAAAGGTTATGGAGTAATCATCAGACATTTTAATCGCATCAACTGGACAGAGAGATAAACACCCACCGCAATGTATACACTTATCCAAGTTGACGAATATTGTCCTTTTAATTATGACTTCAACCCCTTTACTTCTGAAAGCTTCAATAACATCATCTGCAAATTCATCTGGTATCTCTACTAGCATTTCTCCACCCCTTTCGTGAATAGAAGCTTTCAAAATGTTTAGTTTAACCCCTCTTTCAAGAATAATAGTTGAAGTTATGGGTTCATTCATAAGTCCACCATGAAATTTCAACAATGCTTTAACCATATTCACCACCTTCTATACAATCCTTTTCACAGCAACTTTTTCTTTTAAGGGTTTAAACACAGAATCTCTAGGAAGGTTTTCAACAGGCTTAGATAAGTAGAAGGACCCATCTTCAATCCATTTCTTCAAGATTTCAGCCACCTCTACAGCTCCTTTAAGACTTGATAATGGGCTGACTCTCACGGTTTTCCCCAGTATTTCTACTTTCCCCGATTTAAGCTCTTTATAGGAGACTTCTCTTAAAACAGGTCTAGACCTCCTTGGAACACCATAATCCAATATTTCCACAGTTATCTGCTCGTCAGTTATTGAAGCGTTTTTAGCTATTTTCAAGTTCAGTATAGGTATTGGTATGCCTAGACCGACGTAAATAGAAGTCCCGTATCGGGTAATAGCAGCTCCTCTAACGAACCTAGTATCCATTTCCATACAATTTCCTCTAACCATCAACGTACCCATTTGATTCTTCGGATCGTGTTGAGTACCCTCACCTATGATATAGCCTCTTGCTCCCCCCAGAAATATTCTAGTTCCAATGCCTATTGTTTCGTAATCTAAATCATTCATTAGTGGGTTTAATTCACCAGACCCAGAGAAGGAGGCATTTCCGTAATGTGGCAACAATTTACCCATGTAAGTGTATATTGTAGTATCCCTGCTATTGGTTGCACATACGTATTTTTGATAAGCATTTCTAAAATTCAACATGTAGAATTGATTTAAATCGTGCTTGGTTATCGTTGTTTCAAGTCTTGTCCTGGGGTAGCAGTCTGTCCCGTAAGCCGTAGCCTTCAATTCAACCTCCTTTCCGCTTATTAAGTCTTCGATGACGTGGCCACCACCATATTCAAAGGGTTTAGTTTCAGACATTTGGGTAGCACCTATGTATAGGTCTACTGCCGCCCCCGGGTGACACACGGGGACATCATTGATCCATGCTTTATCTATCTTGATAGGTGGGTCTGAGTGGCCTAAATTTATCACAGCACCGGAAGAACACATGACTCCAAATGTTCCAGTCGTTATGACGTCAACTTCTTTAGCAGCGTTTTCAAAACCCTTACTTTCAGCCAAATGTTTAAACTCATCAGTCCTTAGAACCACGATGCCTCCATTTCTGATTTTCTCATTTATTTCTTCATAAGACCTTATGGGTTTCTCTAACCTGTAGCTGCTGGTCAAGGTTTTCACCATAAAACAGTGTTATATAATAAAATTTTAAATCTATTTAAATCTTTTTCTTAAAATATGACTTATAGTGATATTTTCATCAAGTGAACATTAGTCTCTCAGGATAAGTATATACGTTACACCTAAATCCTCTTACAAACCCTATAAGTGTCACTCCCAATTGAGCAGCCAATGAAACCCCAAGAGATGTTGGAGCAGATATGGAGACGAGTATTGGAATACCTACTCTAGCAACTTTCAAAACGATCTCGGATGAAAGCCTCCCACTACATACTAGGAGCGTATGATTAAAATACGCAGATTCTCTCAGAATATAGGCTCCAATAGCCTTATCTACAGCATTGTGCCGCCCTACATCCTCACATAAAATCGCTACTCCCTTAGTATCGGCGATAAGTGCTGCATGTACTCCTCCAGTTCTCCGGTATAAGGCTGCGTCTGAATTGAGTTTTCTTACGAGTTTAAAAATTTCACTGAGAGCCCATTTAACGCTTGATTGCACTCTTTGAACTGAAAGGCTTTCAATAAGTGTTTCTGAAGATTGTCCACAGATGGTTTTAATTGTATTAACCACCTTAGCATTATACAATTTTATCCTTTCCTCAACCGCTACTGAAGCATCTACATAAACTTCACCATCCTTCACATATGTCCCAATTACCTCTTCTAGACTTTCTATAAAACCCTCAGTTATGAGATGACCTATAGCTAACTCCTTAAGTTCTTGAGGAGTTGCATAAAGTACTCTTAACCGTTTTCTATTGACGTAAATGACTATCGGTGATTCTACAGCAACCTCGTCTTCAACATTGTTTATACGTCCACGTGCAAACTTTGAAATAGTGTATTTGACGGATGTTTCCATAATTTTTCACGGCCTTTTAGAGTCTATCCTTTCTAGAAACAGCCTCATTGAGGCTACCGGATATATACCCATAAAGATCTAAAGTCACGTATATGTATCCTAGACTTCTAAGCTTATTCCAAATAGCATCCATAATGTTTTCGTCGAAAAAGGCTTTTCTTTCGTCTCTACCGACTTCGATTCTAGCGATATCACCATGATCTCTAACTCTAAGTTGTTTAACCCCAGTAAGCTGTTTTATGTAGGTTTCCGCTTCTGAAATTCTTCTGAGCTTTTCATAAGTTATATTCATACCATAGGGAACTCTTGAGGCTAAACAAGCCATGGACGGTTTGTCTGCCGTAGGAAGCCCTAAGATTTTTGAAATCATCCGTATATCGCTTTTACTGAGACCTACTTCAGCTAGTGGGCTTCTTACCTTAAACTCCTCTAGAGCCTTAAGACCAGGTCTGAAGTCTTTATGGTCGTCTGCATTAGAGCCGTCAACTATCACTTTCAAACCCTCTTCTTCAGCTATTTTAGTTAACACCTTTAATAGAGACCTTTTGCAGTAATAACATCTGTCTGGAGGATTCTTAACAAACTCACCGTCACTTAGTTCATCGACTTCAACTACTCTATGCTTAACTCCTATGAGACGTGCAATTTTGATAGCATTTTCAAGTTCATCTGGTGGAAGAGTAGCCGAGTCTGCCGTAACGGCTAAGACCCTATCACCTAAAGCTTTGTAAGCGGCATACGTCACAAGAGTGCTGTCAACTCCACCGGAGAAAGCGACTAATACGCTATCTTTATCATTAAACCAATTTATGAGCTTCTCCAATAGGGGTTGAACCTTTAGGACAGCCCTATTTTCCATTAACTGCGTATAATCTCTAGTCATCGCTATCAAAGTTATAACAATGTTTTATAAAGGTTGCCAATTTATGTAAAGAAAATATTAACATAATGTTGATGAAGCCCAGGCTAGTCCTTGTCGGAGGCTTCTTAGGAAGCGGGAAAACAACACTACTACTCAAATTAGGCGAGATACTAATGAATGAGTATGAAAAACGAGTGATCATAGTGACAAACGACCAAGGAGAGGTTCTAGTAGATAGCGCTATAGCCAAAGACTATGGTTTTGAAGTGGCAGAAGTGATTAGAGGATGTTTCTGCTGCAATTTTCAAATCTTCATAAACCATACTCGAAGGGTTTTAGAAAAACTGAAGCCTGATATAATCCTCGCAGAACCTGTTGGAAGCTGTGCCGGTTTAATGCCGACACTATACGCGCCAATAAAGGAGTTTTACTCAGACGAATTTGAACTTGCTCCGCTAATCGTTATAGTAGATGCTTCCAGGGTCCTCATGCTTCACCAAGAGATTAACCTTCTAGACACCAGAGACCCCATA
>JAWCKO010000017.1:7612-13594 GCA_038851915.1 Bathyarchaeia archaeon | reverse complement strand
GGAAGGTCTATGTAAGGTCCATAAACCATTGCTCCCTCGGGTTGAACCCCTAGGCTCCGCCCAACCCTAGCCTTTCCAGTTGGAGATGAGGAATCGTTTAACGAATCCCCGAATAGGGATTCCATTTCAGTTACCACATTCCATGTTTTAACTAGAGGCTCTGATAGGCTCCCTCCGCATAGATAGGCTACCTCGTCCTCTACTGCTGTAGCATGAATAGAATAAGTTAACTGCGAACAGTTTACATCGACTCCACGCAATAGATGCAGGAGGCTTTCCCGAGCCTCTTTAGAAACGACATCCCCAACGTAGAATAGAATGCCTCCTTCTTTAACCCACTGGGAAAGCTTATCTACAATTGAAGCATCTGTCGGCCTCCACAATTCATAGTTTAATATGATTGCTGTGAACTTCTTCAAGAAAGCTGGATCTACTACTTTCTCAATTGGGAATATTTGAATCCAGTAGCCATGCACCATAAGGGGAAGAGCTAATAGGTAAACCCCCTGAGGCGGTGAGTCTCTAGCCCAGAGATAAGAGTCTGAAATCGGGATTCCTATGATCGGCCCTTCTCTTTCCAATGGTGGTACGACGCTAAGTACTTTAAACACGTTAACCAGCTCTACAACGTAATCGTGTGGTATCGCTGGGTCTCCAAAAACTCTCTCAGGCCACGGCAATAATTCAAAACAAGTCGAGTTTATCATTAGAGTAGCTACAACTGTTTTCTCATACCACTCCCTGTAGTCACTCCAAGTATAGTTAGGATCGTCGCTCTTAGGATCCATCAACAGGATTAAGGTTTTCCCAATGCCTTCTACAAGGTTCTCGAAATACGTGTACTCTAAATAGGCATGCTCGAAAAGAGCCGTTGTACCATATATGGGTGTTCTAGCTGTATCACTCCACACTTGAGCTATGTAACCATCTAAAGACTGTATATCCAATGTCTTTGCGTAGTGTGTTGAAATTCCCCACTCAGCGTAGTTGAGTGGACTGTGCAATGCAAGAAACGTCTTAACATTTGGGTTAAGCCTCTTCACATAGTAGAAGATGTTTCTCTCTAGTTCTAAGTATAGTTCAGCCATAAGGCTTCCAATAACCTCTTTCAGAGATCGATTATCCTCTTGAAGGGAGGAGCCCCCGTAGAAATGTAGCAGATGTCTTTTAAAGGCCTCCGAGAAGAATGCATCAATCCAGAACTCCGGCTCTTCTAACACCACTCCATCAACACCGGCTTTAATAGCTTCCTCGATCAAGTGTTTAACATACGTCGTCCAGCCTTCCGCAGGAACCATGTAGTATCCTCTCCCTATTCTAGCCATCCTACCATCTGCATAGGTCTGTACTTCATCGTAGTGAGTTAACCCGTCGAAAGCGCCCTCTACATAGCCTCCAGTCCAATCGTGGCTCGCTGAAACCATCACCCAGACTTCATATCCGTTGATTTTCCAGTTTTTAACAGCGGAGGATATGTCCTGTCTGAAATCGTTCATGTAGACCATTGCTACATCTGTTTTAAATCCTCCAAGCAACTTATTCATAGGTGATTTATCTGGGTCGTATTCATTCGTTTGGAAGGATGTTTTACTTAAAGCGACTACAACCAAATGATCGACCGTTGAAAGAACCGCAAGTATGACTAAAGCTTGTTTTAAAGTGTTCTTAATGCCCAGCTTCTTTAAACCTACCAATTTTTCTCTAAATATTTTGTTACCTCAGGGTGAAAATAAAATTGAGGGTTAGCGTGGATATGCAATAAATGCGCCAATTCCAGCTATTAATGCGTTTAACGCGGCTCCAAGCATAAACCCGCCAGCGAAAGGTATAGTCTTCTCCTCGTATAGTTTGCTTCCTCCGATTCTTAAGACAAGCCACTTTATGATGCTGCAGACGAGCGCAGCCATCCATATTCCGTGAAGCCCACCTATCCAATCCCAAGCTATTATGCTCATAAGTGGATCTGGCATCCATAGGAATCTGGCGTGTAGAAAGCTCATAGCAACCATGAAGACGAAGCCGCTCATTATCCAGGGAGCGATGTCAGCAATCGGTCTCGGTGATGGCCTATTCCACATATCGTTGATTCTAAATTCGATGTTACCCACCCAAATGGCTCCCGTAACGCCTCTTCCATACACTCCTGGAAGCAGTACCATCATTATGCATGCTACGAGAATTGCGACTATCAAAGATGTGAATGTTAGTTTGAACACGCTCTTAGGATGTACATTCATCATTTTAGCCATCTTGTAAGGTCCTATTGCAGCGTAAAAAGTGCTACACCAAGGACTACTGGGGCAGTGTGAAACAGGCTCGTATATGAGGAATTGAGCTAAACTAGTATCTGTGGATGTGACTGGTAGCATGTATGTAGTGGGAGGCCAGAGGAGCATTTTCGCGAAAAACGGTCCAAAATTGTATCCAGGCTCGTTTGAACACCCTACCCTTGCCCATAGTTGGCTAGTTGTGAACCAGACTACGACTCCGGTAAGCGTTATTACAAATGATGACCAAACACTCATACCGGTCGATGCGAAGAGAGTGACTAGAAGTACAAATGATGCAAGAAACGTTATCCATGCAGATCGATAAGACATCGGCTCTTCAGCTTCAATTTTTGGATCTTTAACAGCTCCAAAAGCCAACTTTAGCGTCATAATTATGTGATTTCTTTCATGGAAGACCGTCATGACGAATGCCCCCAACATGACACCAGCAATGATAGAACCGAATGCAAGTGGAGGGTCTGCAAACGGCGTGTTGCTTCCACACCAGCTTTTCCCACAGAAGCCCATATCAGCATATCCTGTGTAGTATCCTAAGACGGCTGCAACCGTGCTTGCAACTTCATATATTATGCCCCAGAACACTATGCTAAACAGTGAATGTAGAGGTGCCAATATTAGTAGTGCATATACTGGGGTGAGTTTAGTAAGACCATAGTGCCAAGTTGTGCCTGGAAAGGTTATCCAGTGAGTACCCGGACCGCATGTATTACTACGCCAGGAGTATACGTCTGGAAACCATGGGAAGAATAGAATACCAGCTCTTATAAGCTCCAAGCCAAGCCCAACTAAGAAGCCTAGGATAAATGCTATTCTTCCAGCCCACTTCGGGTTTCTGACTTCTCTCACTCCCATGATCGTGCTGTACGCTACTGTGACGTGAGGATACGGTAGCATTTCAACATCCATCCACTGACGCCTAAATATGCTGGCTAAACTTACACTTATGCTTGCGAAGAATGTGAACATGAAAAACCACCACGCCATAACCGGGATGAATTGACCCCATGGTATGGCAGCTATACTTCCAGAGCCTCTTATGAGCACTTCCGCAGCTTCTCTCGGAGGCGATACAAATTCAGGAACGTATATCATTATTGATTCCGCTGTACCTAAACGAGCCGTCATTAATGCGTAGATTTCCCTCCATGGTGAGTTTGTGTTTGCAAAAGCCGATGCCGCTAAAGCCGTAGTATATAGGAGGACTATATTGCTTGCCGTTAAATGCTTTCTTATAGATGGTATCTGCATGCAAAGTGCTATTACCAAGGACATGGTAAATGGCATACCGAGCAGTTCCATTCCAGGGGTTGCTATTAAAGTGCCAGCGTTCATATTGCATGAGAATGGCCATGGTAGGAAGAAGATGAACATGTTTCCAAGAACTGTTAAAACTGCCGTTATGATAATAGCGTATGTCAGTAATGGCGCCGTTATTTTTAATTCCTCTGCATATTCACCGCTCATTTTTCCCACATCCGTAATTGACTTTCATTCTGCAATATATGTTTTTCACCATAAAAACCCTATGAATTAGAGCATTAGATTTCAAGTATTATTAGAAAAACTTGAAATCACGAGGGGCCCATGGGTTTTTTTAAAAAAAGCCATAGCTTTATGGCTTAATTACCAATCTCAGACTTCTTATCCTGCCACAGCGTTTTAAAGTGATGTTTTCAGGAAGAAGCCCTCCATATTAGGATGGGCATAGAAACATAATATACGGAAGGACGGAGTTGAACCATAAAGCAACAGCCATCACAATGGTGAATACTTGAAAACTCGTAAAACGGGGGCAAATTCTATAGAATTGCCTCCTCAAGCGTATAGGACCAGTGCGTGTTCAAATTTATTGTTGGTTGACTGGCTAAACTCATAGGTGTGTTTCGCTAGTACATTTATATCTCTAGGAGAGGTTAGCCTATCCTAACTATTGGGGTAGGTTGCATCTAGGAGGACTAAAGTGCATCCTAAAAAATAGCTGAGAAGAAAAGCCATCGAAAGAACAGACCATTTAACCAGTCAACTAATGAGCATTCTTTAGATGCACCTATGGAACAATAAAGGTTAAAATATAGCGATGACATCCAAAATTATGGTGATGATGAGCGACACTGTCTAACGACACTTCTGTGGATGAATACAGCGAGCAGACTCTGAACCATTTTCAAGTTTGAGGGGAAGTATATTGTAAAATTAATTTAACCAGTCTCTGGGGTATATGTTTGGGCTGTGATGATTTTTAATATAGGGCAGAGTTCTGATGACGGATCGACTGGCTGAGCCCTATTAATTCGTCTATTCGAGCGAAACATATTTATTGAGTAAAATACTCTCACTAGATAAGAGCTTAGAAGGTAGGTAGATGTGGTCAAGACACCAGTATGCCTCTTCGACTTAAAAACTGGGACATTATGTTCAAGTTGTGAAGAGAAGCTTAAAATGGGTATCATTTCAGAGCTAGATGTAGAAGTTGCTAAAGCTCTTCTGAAGCTTGAAGCTCAACATCGTCAATTGCTTCAAGATGTTACGTTTTACAAGGCCTACGTGGTCGATGATGTTTTAGCCATCTTAGTGGATCAGAGGGATGTTGCTAAGCTTATATCTAAAGGTGGCAGAGCTATTAGGGAACTCGGTGAAATCTTCGGCAAGAAGGTTAGAGTCTTAAGCTATAGAAGTGGCTTCAGAGAGTTTTTGGAGGAGCTTCTTGCACCTGCAAGTATAAGGACTATTAATAGAATCTGGCTTCCAGATGGAACTAATGAGGTTAAAGTCGTGGTTTCTTACGCGGGTAAAAGAGCCCCTATAAACTTTGAAACAGTTAAAAAACTTTCAACAACCATTAGGAACGTGCCTCTGAGAATAGAGGTTGAAAGAGATAGATATACATTTAGACTTTCAAAATCTAAAACAGTTCCTACGAAAACAGAGTTTAAAACTGAGAAAAGATGAGGGGGAATATAGAAAGTAGAGTTAATCCCTCTGTAGAATTATTTTATATAATCAAGCCCTACTGTTAAACATCAGCTGACGGATGAAGGTATAATTCGACCTACTATTCTTCACATTCAAGGGTCGAAGTTCTCAACCATATCAGAGCCGGGAAAAAGTAAAAAGGGAGGGTTTTTAGAAATTCTATTGAGGAATATGGGGTCTTTTGGATAAATCTTTATATTTCTCTTTTTTCTTCTCTGAAGTCTTAGGTGATAGAACTTATGACATCTATGGAAGCAATACCGGTTGTTACTGAAAGCGGTCAACCAGTATTAATCCTTAAAGAGGGGACTTCTAGGACAAAGGGTAGGGAAGCCCTATCAACTAACATAATGGCTGCTAGAACGGTTGCAGAAATGATTAAAACTTCCCTAGGTCCTAAAGGCATGGATAAGATGATTGTAGATAGCCTAGGAGATGTTACAATAACCAATGATGGAGCCACCATTCTTAAAGAGATGGATGTACAACACCCCGTAGCTAAAATGATGGTTGAAATAGCTAAAGCTACGGATAATGAGGTTGGTGACGGAACAACCTCTGTGGTGGTTCTGACAGGTGAACTCCTCTCAAAAGCTCAAGAGCTACTGGATTTAAACATTCATCCAAGTGTTATAACTGAAGGCTATGAAGCCGCCGCTAGCAAAGCCCTTGAAATTTTAAGAGAAATCGGTATTAAGGTGAATCCCGAGGATAAGGA
>JAWCKO010000017.1:0-7602 GCA_038851915.1 Bathyarchaeia archaeon | reverse complement strand
CCTCCAAGTGGCTGAGAGAAATGAAGAAGGCTATAGAGTTGACTTAGACGATGTAAAGGTTGAGAAGAAAGCTGGGGAAGATATAACAGCTACAAGACTTATTCAAGGTATAGTGTTAGATAAGGAGGTTGTCCACCCAGGTATGCCTAAAACCGTTAAAGAGGCTAAAATCGCTCTATTAAACTGCCCACTTGAAATAGAGAAGACTGAGATAGATGCGAAAATCCAGATAGAGAGACCAGACCAGATAAGAGCCTTCCTCGAACAGGAAACCAAGATGCTTAAAAGCATGGTTGATAAAATAGCTGATACAGGTGCTAACGTTGTAATATGTCAGAAGGGTATAGACGACATGGCTCAGCACTTCCTAGCTAAGAGGGGAATACTAGCCGTTAGAAGGGTTAAAGAATCAGACATGAGAAAGATGTCAAGAGCCACAGGGGCTAGAATAGTTACAGATATCGAGGATTTGAAGCCTGAAGACCTCGGTTACGCTAGATTGGTTGAAGAGCGTAAAGTAGGAGAAGATAAATGGGTTTTCATAGAAGGCTGTAAGAACCCTAGGAGCGTCACCATTCTAATAAGAGGTGGAGCAGATAAAGTCGTCGAAGAAGCTGAAAGGAGTATTCACGATGCTCTCAGCGTTGTTAAAGACGTTGTACAAAGCCCCGCTATAGTAGCAGGTGGTGGTGCTCCGGAACTCGAGTTGAGTTTAAGAATCAGAAGATGGTCTGAAGGCCTATCAGGTAAAGAGCAGCTTGCAGTTCTCAAGTTTGCTGAAGCCTTAGAAGTCATATCGACGGTCTTGGCTGAAAACGCAGGCTTAGAACCTATTGACGCCATCGTAGAACTTAGGACAACCCATGAAAAAGGCAATACGTGGTATGGTGTAGACGTTTTAAACGGAAAAACTGCAGACATGTATAAGCTTGAAGTTTTAGAGCCTTTAGCCGTTAAAGAGCAGATCATAAAGTCTGCTGTCGAAGCGGCAACAAGCATACTTAGAATAGACGACGTCATAGCAGCTGGTAAGATTAAAGAAGAAAAGCCGCCAAAGCCCCCAGGAGAAAAAGAAGAAGAGACTTCAGATTAAATTTAACCTCTATTCTTTTACAGTGCACTTTTCTAGAAGGTTCTTCCAGCTTTCATCTACATTTTTTTGAATATCTTCTATGACATGTTTAAACTTCGGCGTGAATAGATGTCTGAATCTTCCCTGAGGCTTTAGAAACTCTTCGACAGGTAGAGGCTTAGCAACTTTAACGTTCAATTTGTAGACTCCATTTTCAACCTCGTATATAGGGAAGTACCTAGTCTGAACGGCAAGTCTAGATAATTTAACGGTTTGAGATGGGTCAAACCTCCAACCTAAAGGGCATGGAGCTAGGAAGTGCAATACAGCAGGTCCATCAACCTCCAAGGATTTACGAACCTTCTCCATCAAGTCGCTCCAGTAGGCTATCGTACCAGTAGCAGCATACGGTATGTGATGTGCAACAGCTATCTCTATCAGGTTTTTCTTATACTCTAGCTTACCAGGTATCAGCTCTCCAGCTGGACTCGTAGTTGTCGCCGCACCCTTCGGCGTAGCACCAGACCTCTGAATCCCAGTATTCATATAGGCTTCATTATCATAACATATGTACGTGAATTTATGCCACCTCTCCAGAGCACCTGAAAGCGCCTGTATACCTATGTCGAAGGTACCTCCATCACCAGCTATTACAACTATGTCGACTTTCTTATCAAGAAGGCCTTTTTTAGCCATGTACTTATACGCGGCTTCTATTCCCGAAGCTACAGCAGCGGCATTTTCAAAAAGCACATGAGCCCATGGTAAACCCCAAGCAGTCTGAGGGTAGGAGCTTGAAACGATCTCCATACAGCCGGTTGGCGTAACCACTACTGTTGGCCTTCTTAAAGCATTCAGTATCAATCTAACGGTTATCGATGGCCCGCATCCCGCACATGCGCTATGCCCAGGCCCCCAATACTCTTCCGATGGGACTTCTTTTATCGTAACCATTTTACACAACCTCCCTTAAATATCCGGTTAAACTAGAAGGTTTAACACCCTCCGATACTTTCGCAATCAATCTAAGAAACTTCTCAGCGAGATCTATGGAAACTTCATCTCCACCTAGACCATAGGTGTAGTTTAGAAGCTTAAGATCTAAATTACGCTTAACGATAATCGAAGCTATGTCGCTTCCAAGAGAACCGAATACAGCTCCAGGGCTTAATGCTCTATCTAAAACTATTATGGTCTCTACGTTTTCAACAGTTGATATGAGATCGTCTTCAGGTATTGGTCTGTAAAGCCATAGCTTTATAATTCCCACTTTAAGTCCCTCGGTCTTTCTAAGCGTCTTAGCAACGTGTCTTAATGTTCCACATGTACTTCCAAGAGCTACAACGGCTACTTTTGAATCTTCTAAGCCGTAGCTTTGAATTACTCCATAGTTTCTACCCGTAAGCTTACCGTATTCCTCAGTTACTTGCTTGATTACCTTAATGCTATTTTCCATAGCCTCCTGCTGTTGAAGTTTAAACTTGTAGTAATACTCAGGCATGGTCCATGCTCCGAAGGTCATAGGCTTCTCAGGATCTATACGATATATCGGTTTTCTAGGAGGTAGAAACTTTTCCATATCCCCCTCCTCTAAAACCTCTATATCTTCTAAGCAGTGGGTTAAAGTGAACCCATCTATGTTCACGGCTACAGGAAGCTGGACATCAGGATGCTCAGCTATCTTAAACGATTGAATAGTCCAATCGTAGGCTTCTTGAACATCCTCTGCAAATATCTGAACCCAGCCGCAGTCTCTAGAACCCATCATATCTGAGTGGTCACAGTGTATATTTAACGGCGCAGATAGAGCTCTATTGGCTACAGCCATAACTATTGGGCATCTTAATCCAGAAGCCGCATAGAGGACTTCATGCATTAATGCTAAGCCTTGGCTAGCCGTGGCCGTGAAAACCCTTAAACCGGTTAAACTGGCGCCGATGCATGCTGAAAGTGCTGAATGCTCAGATTCTACACATACGAACTCAGTATCTATTTCTCCATTTGCGACGTAATCGCTTATCCTCTCAACTATTATCGTTTGGGGTGTTATCGGATAGGCGGATACAAGCCCTACATCGCATTGTTTAACGGCATACGCTATTGCTTCGTTCCCCGTTAAACCCAAGCGTTTACCCATCTATCAACCCTCCTCCACCATCGTTATGGCTTTTCTAGGACATTCTTCGGCGCATATGCCGCATCCCTTACAATAATCGTAGTTTACTGCAACGTACTTTTCAAGTCTGATAATGCTGGCATCTGGACAGTAGATCCAGCATATTAAACAGTTCACGCATTTCTCTATATCTATGACTGGTTTTCTAGTCCTCCATCCGCCAGTTTTATTCTCAATGGAGCTTCTAGGCTCAGGTATTACAGCTCCCATTACTACGTCATACTTGCTCATGGTTTAACCTCCTCCACAGACTCATACGCCTTACGAACCGCTTCAACATTCCTCTCACCTAAAACATCTTTAAACCTCTCCATAACAGCTTCTTCAACTGATTTTAAGGAGACTATAGGCATGACTTTAATCAAAGCACCCACCATGGGAGTATTGACTATAACCCTGCCAAATACGCTCATAGATATCCCAGCTGCATTAACAGCCCATACGTTTGACCTTTGACTTCTAATCTGTTTTGCAAGCTCTTCATCACCGCCATTATTTACTATAAGAAGCTTAGCCTCCGGTAGGCTTCTACTCTTAACTAAATCTCTTAAAAGATTTACATCCATTATGACGGCAGCGTCAGGCTTAGATATAGAGCTGTGGATCTCTATGGGTTCATCGCTTATTCTAGTGTATCCTCTCACAGGAGCGCCAAGCCTCTCAGCACCAAACTGTGGAAACGCTTGAACATGTTTCCCCTCTCGAATAGCAGCCGCAGATAGAATGTGACCAGCGGTTATAACACCTTGACCAGCTCTGCCAAGCCAGAAGATTTCCCACATTAGATACCATCTCCCTAAACTTAAACGTAGTTTACTAGATTACTCCTCACTTAAAAGTTTTTAAAATCTCCATTAGACTCTATGAACGTAAACCAACGGCTTTAACTAGTATTGGAAGGTTCTCCTCCATAAAGTAAACAACAGCAGGACATTTATCAGCACACAATCCACATCCATCACATCGTGTAACGTTTACAGCTATAGAATTATCAACCAGTTTCACAGCCTCCTTATCGCACCAATATATGCATGAGCTACATTTAGAGCATAGTATAGACCTTGCTAAAAGCGCCAACACTTTAACTAGAGGTTTAAGATTGGAGCCTTTAACACCGTAAGCTTCTACTATGCCATTGGAATGCAATCGTATTGAAACACCATCTTCCCTATACTCTAATACTCTTTCAGATGTTTTTTCAAGTCCCCCTATTGTTGACGCTAATGCTAACGCTCTATCAAATGGTATTGGACTATTGAGTCTAACGGTTAGAATACCATCAGTAATTTCAACTATTTCGATTTTAAGAGATGTACGTATAGTGTCCTTAAACGATAATCTTATGAGTTTTTCAATCTTCTTGGGGGTTCTCCTCCACCTCCATAAGGCAAACCTCACATAATCGTTATTAAAACCGTTCTTAAAAGCCCACGCTTCAATTTCTCTATTCAATCGATCCCATAGTTCTGGATGGAGACGTTTAACCTCTTGAAATTCAGCCAGATTACAGTAAGGACAAGTATAGCATCCAATTCTATCCAATCCTTCAAAGTACAATGGGTTTACTAGGTTTTCAAGCTTCTTTGAGAATATGTATAGCCAAACGTGGAGCATAGTCCAGTTATTGATGGGCGTTATATCTAAACAATTGGGTATCCAGTAGTTTACCCATACGCTTCCCCTCTTCCGTCTAGCTCTAGATTCTGCAGCCCTCTGTCCAACTATTGTTAAAACCCTTCCCTTGAACACGTTTTTATACAGTTTAAGTGTCGGTATCAATTTACATGTTTTACAGCACCATCTATATCCCCTCGCTGGTGGACCGTAAAGTTTAAACCCACTCCAGAATGCATCCCTAGCCTTTGCTTCAACCATTTTAAGTCCGAATTCCGAGGAAACTTTGTAAACATTTGAAATCGTTTCAGGTAGTTCAACACCTGTATCGGTAAAAAGTATTGTAGGTTCTAAGTTAGCTTCAAATGTTAACTTTAAACTTACAAGGCTATCCTTGCCACCTGAGAAAGATACAACAATACTTCCTTTAAACCTCATATACATCTTGTAGAGAGATGCTGCTCCTCTAGACTCTATTGAGAGGAGAGTATCCTCATTTGCCTTTAAAACGTCTATTAAACTGCTCCTCTTTCTATTTTCAACTTTTTCAATCGGCTTCCATAGGTTTAAAATTTTTAAACAATCCTCTATCTGCTCAGAAACTCCTACAACCCTACCGTATCGATCTTCAATGGCTACATATCCATGGTCTATGACCTTTAAAGGGACTTCTTGACCCTTTATTAAAGCATTGTCAAATTTAACAGATTCCACGTATCCGTTTTCAACGAGTCTTAAACAGCCAATTCTAACGGGTTTAAACCTCCATTTAAAAAATCTAATATCGTAGAATAGGCTTCCTAGAAGATAGCCATCTCCAACAACCTCATAGCCAACATCAGCATAAGGAGCCCTATTTAAGAGAATAACACCATCACCCGCTATTCTTCTGAATGCTCCTACTCCAAACTCAGATTCTACAGCATCTCTAAGAACTCCTAAATCGTGGTTTAAAGCCGGTCTAGGATCCTCAGGGCGGAAAAGTCTAACTTCTACACCTTTACCTCCACATGAAGAACAGTTTCTACCTATAAGTGGAACGTTGCAGTCTAGACACCAGTAGACCAATCAAAGTTAACACGACGTTTAAGCTAGATTTAAGTCTTTAATAGTAGGGAGGCACTATTTCGTAAAGGTGTTTACGAGTGAAGGTTTTAGTATTATCAGGGTCTCCTCATAGGGATGGACTTTGCATGAAACTCGCTAGAGAAGCTGCTGAAGGTGTTAAAGAGGTTGATGGTGAAGTTGAACTTATCACTTTAGCTGAAAAGCATATTGGCCCGTGTCTAGCGTGTGAACATCCCCTTTGCTGGCAGAAGATGGAGTGTAGAGTAGGAGATGATGCTCTTGAGCTTAGGAGAAAGCTTAACGATAGTGATGGCTTAGTTTTCATAGCGCCAGTCTACTTTCTATCAGTCAACGGTTTAGCTAAAGACTTTATGGATAGAATGAGATACTATGGAGAAACTGGGAAGCCTGCTTTAGCCGTAGCTGTAGCTGGTGGTACAGGTAAAGGATGCATATCGGCTTTACAGGACATCTGTAGATGGCTTATAATCTTAGGCTTCCGTCCCATAAACCCCCTACCAGTAACACGGTACAACTTAGATGTTGCACTCGTCGAAGCTAGAATTAGAGGCAGATGGTTGGCAAAGTTAAAGCCTCAACCTTTCTCAGATTTGGCTGAGAGAATAGCCTACTATGAATCTCTACCTTACATGAAGTATGGGATGACTGATGAAATAATCTACCTAGCCAGAGAGGCCATAGAGGGAATAGTGCGACGAGGAAAACCAGATTTAGCAGCCAAGCCTAGAATAAAGCTTGAAATGGGAGAAGCCCTATTGAAGGTTGGTAAGTTTAATGACGGCTTAAAACTCGTTACAGAGGCACAGGAAGAAAGTATGCGGGTCTTCAACAGCATAGCGCATTGAAAACGTAAAAAAGCAGACTATTTTACGCCAAAATATTTTTTATAATTACTATTGAACCCCCTTTTGATAATATAAGCATTTAAAAAAACACCTTCAAAATGTTAATTAAATATTAACATAATGTTTAAATAAACGTTACAAAGTAATGTCTCATGTGAACTCGGTTATTCTAATGGCATTATCGGTATTGATATTTGCATTAGGTTTCCGATTCTATTCGAAGTTTCTAGCTTCAAAGATTGCTAAGCTTGACGATAGAAATCCAACGCCGGCTGTAAAGCTTAACGATGGTAAGGATTATTTACCTACGAATAAATGGGTGGTTCTATTTTACCACTATGCAACAATAGCGGGTGCTGGTGTTCTTTTAGGACCTACTTTAGCCGCTCAATACGGTTGGCTTCCATGTATAATATGGATACTGATAGCTACTTGTCTAGCCGGTGGAGCACACGACTTTATGGGTATGTTCCTATCGGTTAGAAACGATGGAAAGTCTATTGGGGAAATTGCACGGAAGGAGTTGGGACGTTTAAGTTGGATCACTATAACATTGGCAACGTTCTTCATGGCCATTGTCGCCATCTCAGGTATGGGTATGGGTCTTATAAATGCACTTGAGCATAATCCTTGGGCTACGTTCACCGTTATGACGACTATTCCGATTTCAATTTTCATATATGTATATACGAGATGGATCAGAAAGGGGAAAACTTTTGAAGCATCAATAATAGGTTTAGCCATACTAATGGCTTTATTTTTCACCGCAGGAATGTTTCAACACACATGGCTACTTAAGCTTTTCG